>JBKPRV010000375.1:0-8226 GCA_046734715.1 Actinomycetota bacterium
GACCTGTTCCAGGAGGTGTTCGAGGCCGAGTTCAAGGGCGAGTACGACGCCCGGGGCCTCACCTACGAGCACCGGCTGATCGACGACATGGTGGCCCAGGCCCTCAAGTGGGAGGGCGGCTACCTGTGGGCCTGCAAGAACTACGACGGGGACGTGCAGTCCGACATCGTGGCCCAGGGCTTCGGCTCGCTGGGCCTGATGACCTCGGTGCTGCTCACGCCCGACGGCCGCACCTGCGAGGCCGAGGCCGCGCACGGCACCGTGACCCGCCACTACCGGCAGTGGCAGAAGGGCGAGAAGACCTCGACCAACCCCATCGCCTCGATCTTCGCCTGGACCCGCGGCCTCAACTTCCGGGCCCGCCTCGACGACACCCCCGAGGTCGCCCGCTTCGCCACCACCCTCGAGGACGTCTGTGTCGGCACGGTCGAGGGTGGCCAGATGACCAAGGACCTGGCCCTGATCGTGGGGGGCGACACCCCATGGCTCACCACCGAGGAGTTCCTCGACGCCCTGGACACCAACCTCAACAAGGCGATGGCTGGGTAGTTTCAGTCATTTTCAGTATTGTTTGCCATCCCCAGGGGCGACCCGATACCTTCACTGCATGGCCATGACCAAGACCCGCATGACGGTTGAGGAATATATCGACGCTACGGCCGGCGTCCCGCAGCCGACCCAGTTGATCGACGGAGTCATAGTCGTGAGCGAGCCCAAGCGTCCCCATCAGGACGCGCTACGCCACCTCCTATTCGCCTTGATGATGTGGGAGAAGTCCGACCAGGGTCGCGGCACCTGGTCGCTGCCCCTGGACGTCTTCCTGGACGACTACAACATGTACGGCCCCGACCTGCTCTGGTATGCGGACGAGGCCCGCATCGACCCGGACGACTATCAGCGGGCCATGCCAGACCTGGTGGTCGAAGTCCGCTCGCCCTCCACGTGGCACTACGACGTCGGCAAGAAGCGTGAGATGTATGAGCTCCACCTCCTGCCCGAGCTCTGGCTGGTCGACACGATGGCTCGGGAGGTCAGGGCTCTGCGACGGTCGCGGGCCGACGGGCCTCGCTTCGACATCGAGGTCAAGGTCGGCTTCGACGAGGTGCTGACCTCGCCCCAACTGCCCGGATTCGAGTTGCCTCTGCGGGAGGTGTTCCGGCTCTAGGGCTGGGGCTCGGTCGTGGCGGCCTCGCGTCCGGCGCGCCTGGTCGAGGCGCGACTGCGGACGAGGCCGGTGAGGAGGCTGACCATGGCGCCGACGAACACGAGGTCGAAGGCGATCTGGAGGGTGACGAGCGCCCGGGCGAGCTGGTCCACGGCGTGGACATCGCCGAAGCCGACGGTGGCCAGGGTGGAGACCGTGAAGTAGAGGGCATCGGTCTTGGTCTCGAGGCTGTCGAACTGCCCCGGGTCGGCCGTCTCCAGTATGAAGTAGCAGAGGGCGAACATGGGCACGACGATGTAGATGAGGAAGATGAGGCTCTCGATGCGGATGCCCTCGTCGTCGGGTCGGGCCCCCGCCAGACGCCGTACCTGCCGGATGGTGAGGTACACCAGGACTCCCATGCCCGCGAGAAGCCCGACCACGCTGATGGCCACACCCACCGCGGAGGGGGCCTCGCCGACGGGCACGGCGTAGTAGAGGACCAGGCCCGCGGTCAGCGCCAGGATCGCCCGGCGCACCCGGCGCCGGAGCATGAGGGCCGCCGACTCGGGTTCCGCCGCCAGGCTCATGGGAAGTTTCTACTTCACCTGAGTGGCCAGTAGCCGGGAACCAGGCCAGGCAGTCGACTGATCACCCGCCACCACGCCCACGGCCGACGCACGTGCTGCCACGTGAGCGGCCACCCGCCAGCAAGCTCATGGCCGACGGGCGCGCTGTCACGTGAGTGGCCAGTAGCCGGGAACCTGGTGGTGCGGGGTGTCGAGGTAGACCTTGGCCTCGGGGGGGCTGGCGAAGCGGCCGTGGCTCCAGCGGATCTCCACGTGGCCTTCCACCACCCGGTTCTCGCCGGCCTCGCGGTCTTCGATCGTGGCCGTCCAGTCGACCTGGGGTTGGCGGGCGGTCGCGGGGACGACCTCGAAGGTGCGGAGGCGAAACGACTGGCGCCAGTCCCACGGGCTGCCCACCCGGATCCGGACGAGGCGGGTGCCGTCGGAGCCCAGGACGAAGTACGTGGCTGCTCCCACACGGAGGAAGCGCCACAGGGTGGCCTCGCGGGTGCGCTCGTGGCGCAGCCGCTCGCGCCAGCGGCGGGCGGACCCGGTGGCCACCGCGGCGGACAGCGTGGCGTAGTGCTCCGCGGCGGCCGGCGAGGTCCACGGGCCGCGGCCCAAGGCGGCGGCCAGCTGGCGGCGCTGGGCCGGTGACAGCGAGCCGGCGCGGTCCGGTAGGGCGGCCACCAGGCCGGTCTCGAAGCGGACCGTCTCGTACAGGGCCTGGGTGGCCTCCGGGGCCACCTCGCCGAACCAATCGCCCGAGCCGTCGCTGCCGGGGCAGAAGATCGAGCGGGGGGAGACGTTGAGCGTGATGCGCGAGTTGTACTTGCAGCTGACCAGGTAGACGTGGTCGATGCGCAGGTCGGCCGGGAGTGGCTCGACGCCCGGCGGGCGCTGCGGGCCCTTCCACTCGACCACCTGGGGCGGGCGGCTCCGGAGCCCATCGCGAGCCGCCAGGAAGCAAGCGCCGTTGGCCCAGGCGGCGGCGAACTCGGCCCGGTAGCGGCCCTCGGCCGCCAGGGTGCGCAGCCGCTCCCAGCGATCTTCGCCGACGCCCCGGAACCCCGGGGGCGGCGTGGCCAGCGCCTGGCTCAGGTCCGGGGCGCCGAACGTGGCCAGCCCGGTGACGACCTCGGTGATCTCGGTGCGATCGGCCGGCACCGCGCTCCGCTCAGCCGTCCGTGACCAGGTCGCCGATGGGGTCGGGGCGGCCGCCGGCGGTGGCGTAGGCCCGCAGGCGGGCCACCGTCGGCTCCTCCAGCTCGACCGGCAGGACGTCGACGTACAGCCGGCCCCGCCCCGCGGCGAGGGCGGCGGCCCCGGCCGAGCGGCGGCCGGGCATGTGGGTGGCGAGGATCAGCAGGCGGTGGGTGCCGTAGGCCGACAGCCGCGCGGCCCGCCCCAACGTGCGCTCCAGGACGTCCGTGCGCCGCAGGCCGGGCCGAGCGACGGTGAAGCCGCCGACCACGTCGACCAGCCATTCGTGGGCACTCGAATCGGTCGCCACCAGCGCGACGTCCACCCCACCCGACTTGCGCCGCGCGCCCGCGTCCACCGTGAACCCCGCGGCGGTCAACAGCGTCACGGCCTGCTCCACCGCCTTGTCGGCCACCGGAGCCGCGGGACCGCCGGCCCCCGCGACCAGGTCACGCTCGGCCGCCACTCGCCGGCGGGCGGCATCCACGTAGGTCGGGTCGGTGTCGTAGCCCAGGTAGTGGCGGCCGGTGCGCACCGCGGCCACCGCGGCGGAGCCCACGCCCATGAACGGGTCGAGCACCACGTCGCCCCGCCACGTGTACAGCTCGATGAAGCGCTGCGGCAGCTCGACCGGGAACGGGGCGGGATGCCCCACCCGGGTCGCGCTCTCGGGAGCCAGCTCCCACACGTCGAGCGTGGCCTCCATGAACTCGTCGGCCGTCGTGGTGGCCTGGTGCGGCAGGCCCGCAGCCGCCCGCTGGGTACGGTCGATGGCGCGGTCGAAGCGGCCCTTGGACGCCACCACCACCCGCTCGGTCAGGTCGCGCAGCACCGGGTTGGCCGGGCTGCGGAACGACCCCCAGGCGCAGTTGCCCCCGGCCCCCCGGGCCTTGCGCCACACCACCTCGCCCCGCAGCAGCAGGCCCAGCCGGTCCTGCAGGATGCCGATCACGTCGGCCGACAGCGACCGGTAGGGCTTGCGGCCCAGGTTGGCTACGTTCACCGCGATGCGGCCGCCGGGCTCGAGCTTGGTGACGCACTCGGCGAACACGCCGGACAGCAGGTCGAGGTACTCGCGGTACGAGGCCGGGATGCCCTCCCGGCCCAGCTCCTCCTCGTACTGCTTGCCGGCGAAGTAGGGCGGCGAGGTGACGACGAGCGCCACCGAGTTGGGCTGTACCCGGTCCATCGAGCGGGCGTCACCCAGGTAGATCTCGTCGACCACCCCGGGCGCCCGCACGTCGGAATCGGACGACAGCACCGGGGGCGCGAACCGGCGGTAGAAGGCCGCGGCGTCGTGGTTCTCGCGCCGGGACACGCCGAAGGCGGACGTCGCCGTCGGTCGCCGTCGCCCGTTGCCTGTGGCCACTCGCAACCCTCTCGCTGCTGCCATGCCGGCCACACTAGGGACGGGGTGTGACACCCAAGCCGGTGCCGATCGAGGCTAGTGCCGCAGCCCCAGGTTCTCGACGATGCGCAGCACCGACGCCGAGCGGTTGAGGGCATACAGGTGCAGCCCGGGCACGCCCTCGTCCAGCAGGCGTTGGCACAGCTCGGTGGCCACCTCGACGCCGATGTCGCGCACCGCGTCGGCGTCGTCGGCCACCGGCTCCAGCCGGGCCATCATCGCCTCGGGCAGCACCGACCCGTTCATCTTGGCCATGCGGATCAGGCCGGACACGAGGATCGGCGGCATCACGCCGGGCAGGACCGGGGTCGAGCACCCCAGGGCGGTCAGCTCGTCCGCCATGCGCAGGTAGTCGTCGGCCTCGAAGAAGAACTGCGTGACCCCGAAGTCGGCCTCACCCAGCTTGGCCGCGAGGTACCGGCGGTCGGACTCACGATCGCCGCCGGACCGGGGGTGGAGCTCGGGATGCGCGGCCACACCGACCGAGAAGTCGCCGGGGTGGTCCCGGACCAGCTCCACCAGCTCGGTGGCGTAGGTGAAGTCGCCGCCGGGCTCGCTGCCGTCGGCGGGCGGGTCGCCGGCCAGGGCCAGGATGTTGTGGACGCCCGCCGCCGCGTACTCGTCGAGCAGCTCGGTGATCTGAGCCCGGGTGTGGCCGGAGCACGTCAGGTGGGCCATGGCCGGGAACGGCTGGTTGCGGTTGACGTCGATGACGATGTCACGGGTGCGATCGCGGGTCGATCCGCCCGCCCCGTAGGTCACGGACACGAACGAGGGGGGCAGCGGGGCCAGCTCGTGGATGGTCTTCTCGAGCTGGCGCTCCATCTCGTCGTTCTTCGGTGGGAAGAACTCGAAGCTCAGGGTGCGGCCGGCGGCCAGCAGGTCGACGATCTTGTCGCCGTGCCGGGGCGCAGAGGACATGGGTCAGCTCCTCGATGACGTCGGATGTGCGTCACCGGGCCGGACGCACCAGCGCCACCCATGTCGGCCCGAGCCCGTTCACATTACCCGACGGAACGCTCCGCGATCTCAACCGTATTGCGGAGGAGCATGGCGACGGTGGTGGGACCGACGCCGCCCAGCCGGGGCGTTATCCACGACGCCACCTCGCCCACCGACTCGTCCACGTCGGGCAACAGCACCCGCCCCCGCCAGCTCACGCCGCCCGACACCACCACCGCGCCCGGGCGCACCATGTCCGGCGTGATGGTGCCGGGGACGCCCACGGCGGACACGACGATGTCGGCCTCGCGGGTGTAGGCGCCGATGTCGGGCACGCCGGTGTGGACCACCGTGACCGCGGCGTTGGCCCCCGGGGCCTTCAACGTGAGCAGCAGCGCCAGCGGGCGCCCCAGCGTCGGGCCCCGGCCCACCACCACGACGTGCTTGCCGGAGATGTCGATGCCGTAGTGGATGAACATCTCCCGGATGCCGGCGGGCGTGGCCGGCACCGGCCCGGCCGCCTGGAGGACCAGCTTGCCCAGGCTCACCGGATGCAGGCCGTCGGCATCCTTGTTCGGGTCCATGGCCAGCAGCGCCTGGTTGAAGTCGAACTGCTCGGGCACCGGCGACTGGATGAGGTAGCCGTCGATCTCGGGGTCGGCGTTGAACTGCGCCACCGCCGCCAGCAGGTCGGCCTGGGCCCCGTCGCCCGGGACGCCGATGTGCTTCGATATGACCCCCACCTCGGCGCACAGCTCGTGCTTCTTGCGGATGTAGCCCGCCGACGCCGGGTCGTCACCCACGAGGATGGTGCCCAGGCCGACGGTCTTTTCCCGGTCGGCGAGCGCCTCCACGCGCTTGCCGACGTCCGCCACCACGGCGTCGGCGACAGGGGCTCCGGCCAGCAGTTGCGCGGTCAATGCTTCTGGACCTCGCTTTGCTCAGTCATGGAACCCATTGTGGCGGCCCGTAGCCTGTGCGCCATGACAATTGACGGCCCGGACGATCTCGACGGCCTGCGGCGCGCCGGGCGCGTGGTGTCCGAGGCCCGCGACGCCATGCTGGCGGCCGTCGCGCCGGGCGTGACCACCGCCGACCTCGATGCCATCGGCCGCCAGGTGCTGCGCGCCCACGGCGCCCGCTCCGCGCCGCTGTCGGTGGGCTTCCCCGCCGCCACCTGCGTGAGCGTGAACGACGAGGCGGCCCACGGCATCCCGTCCCCGACCCGCGTGCTGCGGGCCGGCGACGTGGTCAACGTGGACGTGTCGGCCGAGCTGGACGGCTACTGGGCCGACACCGGCGCCAGCGCCCCGGTGGGCGAAGTCGCCCCGATCGCCAGCCGCCTGCTCGACGCCACCCGCGAGGCCCAGCGCGAGGCCATGGCCGCGGCCCGGGCCGGCCGCCCGCTGCGCCACATCGGCCGGGCGGTCCAGCGCTGTGCCCGCCGCCACGGGCTCACTGTGATCGCCAACCTGGCGGGACACGGCGTGGGGGCCGATCTCCACGAGGGCCCGAGCGTGCCCTCGATCGAGGACCCCGCCGACCGCACGGTGCTGTGGGAGGGCCTGGTCCTGGCGGTCGAGCCCTTCCTGGCCACCGGCGCCACCCACGCCTGGGTCGACCCGCGCGACGGCTGGACCCTGCGCACCAACGACGGCGGCCTGGCCGCCCAGTTCGAGCACACGATCGTGGTCACCAGCGGTCGCCCGCTGGTGCTGACCGAGGCTCAGTCCTCGGGCTTGTAGGTCGACCGCTTCGGCGAGCGGAAGAAGTCCCGCAGCAACGGCTCGAACTCCTCCAGCCCCATGGTCGGGTAGTCGGGCTCGAACGACGGCTGGTCGAAGTCGGCGCAGAACTCAGCGGTGAGGTCATAGTAGGGGTGGCCCTCGAACTGGTCGCGCATGTTCCGATCCAGGCCCAGGTAGTGGAAGAAGTAGTAGCCCTGGAAGATGCCGTGCTTCTCCACCATCCAGTGGAGGTCCTCGTCCACGAACGGCATGACGATCGCCGCGGCGATGTCGGGGTGGTTGAACGAGCACAGGGTGTCGCCGATGTCGTGGAGCAGGGCACAGGCGACGTAGTCGTCGGGCCGGTCGGCCCGGTAGGCGCGGGTAGCGGTCTGGAGGGAGTGGGTCAGGCGGTCGACTATGAACCCGCCGTGGTCGCCACCGAGCAGGCGCAAATGGTCCATCACCCGGTCGGGCAGGCCCGGGTAGAACTCCAGCTGCGAGGCGGCGATGCGCTGCCAGTCCTCGGCGGTGCCCTCGGTCATGGAGGTGAAGGTGGCGCGGAGCGGCTCAGTCGTGGTCACGCCTTCACCGTAAAGGTTCACCGTCAGTGCAGGAAGTGCCTTTCCCCGGTGAAGACCATCGCCACGCCCAGCTCGTCCGCCTTGGCGATGTTTCGCTCGTCGCCCATCCCCCCGCCGGGCTGCACGATGACCGCGACGCCGGCGGCGGCCGCGGCCTCGATGCCGTCGGGGAAGGGGTAGAAGGCGTCGCTGGCGCAGGCGCCGCCCGCGGCCCGGCCCGCGGCCTTGGCGGTGGCCAGCTCGCCGGACTCGACCCGGTTCTGCTGGCCCGCCCCGATGCCCCAGGCGATCCCATCCTTGGCGAGCACGATGGCGTTGGACTTCACCCAGCCGCACACCCGCCAGGCGAAGTCGGCGTCGGCCATCTCGACCTCGGTCGGCTGGCGGACGGTCACGACCCGCCAGTCGGCCGGCTCGGACACGAAGCGGTGCTGCTCCTGGACCAGCAGGCCGCCCGAGATGGGCCGCAGGTGCCAGCGGTCGCGGGTGGGCGGCGGCGCCTCGAGCACCCGGGTGTTCTTGCGCTTGGCCGCCAGCGCCTCGACCGAGCCGGGCGCGTAGCCGGGCGCGATGACCACGTCGGCCTGGGCCGCCGCCACCATGTGCGCCACGGTCGCCTCGTCGACCACCGAGCTGACCGCCACGATGC
>JBKPRV010000376.1:0-17874 GCA_046734715.1 Actinomycetota bacterium
CGAGCTGCTCGACGTGGCGCTCCGCGGCCTCGACCGCTTCCTCACCGACAACCGGGAGAACCTGCGCCGCCGCTTCGGCGACGAGTCACCGTGGTGGCTGCCCGAGGCCGCTGACGACCGCATCTTCGAGCGCCTGCTCGAGGGGGCACGCGCCGTGCTACGTGAGATCATCCGCAACCCCGACCACGAGCTGCGCCGAGACTTCGACGCCAAGGTGCGCCAGCTGGTCGAGGACCTGCGGTCCGACCCCGAGCTGCGGGCCCGGGGCGAGGACCTGAAGCACGACCTGCTGGACCAGCCCGAGCTGCGGGCCTGGGTGGCCGGCGTGTGGACCGACCTCAAGGCCGGTCTCCGGGCCCAGGCCGACGACCCCGACTCCGAGCTACGGCGCCGCCTGGCCGCCACGCTCATGGCGCTCGGCAAGCGGCTGCGTGACGACCCCGCCTTGGCCGGGCGGGTCGAAGACGCGGTCGAGACCGGCGTGCGCTACGTCAGCGATCACTTCAGTGACGAGATCGCGGCCATGGTCAGCGGCACCATCGCCCGCTGGGACGGGCGGGAGACTGCAGACCGGCTCGAGCTGCTGCTCGGGCCGGACCTGCAGTTCATCCGCATCAACGGCACCGTGGTGGGAGGCCTGGCCGGCCTCCTCATCCACGGTGTGGGGCTACTCCTCTAGCCCAGGTCGGGCGGTGGGTAGTCCGGCGTCGTGTCGTCCTCGGGCACCTGGTCGAAGACCGTGACCGAGTTGTCGACGTCGAACAGGCCCGCCTCCTCGAGCGACGAGGGCAGGTTGCCCAGCGTGTAGCGCTTGCCCATGTCGGCGTAGCGGTACATGCCGGTTCCCTGGTTGCCGACCTCGTCCTCGCCGGTGGCCGTCGGGTCGAACCAGATGAGGCCGACGTCGTCGGAGCCGCCCCAGTCCTCGTCGGGCCAGACGTCGTGGTTGCCCCGGGAGACCTGCGGCTCGGTGGGGCCGCCGCCCGACTCGGGGTAACGGAACAGCCCGTCCCGGAACGTGTCCGGGGTCAGGTTCGGGCCGGCCAGCATGATGCCGGTGAACATCGTGCGGAGCGGCGGCTCGAGCACGTTGGCGTTGCTGTTGGGCGGGTCCTCGCCGAACGCCCACCGGTGGATCTGGAACGCGCCGTTCGTGGACCGCTCGCCGCGGGCGCCGACCAGCGCGATGCCGAACCCGTTCTTCCACTGCTGCACGTCGGTCTGCCGAGCGAAGATGGTGGTGTCCATCAGCGCGTTCGGCCCCAGCAGCCACTCCGGGTGGTAGTTCTGGGCGGTGGCCTCGTCGGTGAGCGAGGCCGGCGTGAGCGGGTCGCCGTAGTAGATGATCGTCGTCACGCCGGCGTCCATCAGCTTGGCGATGTTGGTGCGGGCGTTCTCCTGGGCGTTCGCCAGGTCGAGGGTGAACTCCACGTCGGTGGCGAGCTCGATGCCGTTGTCGGCCAGCGCCTGCTTGAAGTTCTGGAACACGACCTCGTGGTCACCGTCGGGCGTGTCGTAGTGCAGCAGCCCGTACACCCGGTCCTCGGCCTTGGTGGCGTCGTCGCCCGCCAGCACGGCCTTGCCCGGGCCGGCCAGCTTGCCGAACGCCTCGGCGGCCAGGTCGACGGCCTGGTCCGGCGTGGGGCCCGCCTGCCAGATGTAGGGCTTGTACTGGTCGACGATGTCCTGGGGCAGGGCGACCCCGCACCCTGGCCCGCACACGATCCCGTGGGAGGCGATCTCGGCGGCGAACACGGGGCTCGCCTGCGCCGGCCCGCCGATGACCGCGAACGGCTTCTTCTCGGCGATGGCGATGGCGTCCGCCTGGGCGGCTGCGAGGTCGGAGCCGGCGCCCGTGCCGGTGTAGGTCTCGACCACGACCTCCCGCCCGTACCGCTCGAACAGGTTGTTGTAAAGGGTGACGAAGTTGTTGATCGTCTCGACGGCCGACTCGACGTTGATCTCGGCGCCGGCCGCCGCGACTGTGGCGGTGATCAGCGGGTCGCGCTCCGGGTCGGCGACATACTGGACGATCTTGACCTCGTCGGCCGTGACGCCCTCGTAGGTCGCGCCGCCGTTGTCGCCGTCGAACGGCGCTACGCACGGAGGCGCATAGACCGACACCAGCTTGATGCGGCCGGTGTCCGTGTCGCAGGTGGGGCCCCACTCGACGTCCTCCCCGGTGGCCTGAGCCTTCTGCCAGGTCATGGGGCCCGACTGGACGAGCTCGTCCGTGCTGCCGGCGTCGGTGGAGGCATTGCCGTCGTCGTCGCCACCGCCGCCACCGCCGAAGATCGCCACTGCGGCGGCGATCAGCACGACGACCACGACGATCGGCCCGTAGCGCTTGGCCGGCCTCACCCAGCCCGGTTGCTTCTTGGAGGGTGGCTCCGACCCCCCTTCACCCTTCGACGTTGTCTCGTCGGTGGTGGACATCGACGGCTCCTTTCTGTGGGCCTTCCGGCTGCGGACCGTCAGCCGGCTGTCGTGGCACCGGATCTGGTGATGGCGGCCTCTTCGGTCCCGAGATAGGAGGCCACCACCGCTGGGTGTTCGATGACTTCTGCTGGCGTGCCCTCGGCGACGATGCGCCCTAGGTCGAGGGCGATCATCCGGTCGGAGATCGAGCCCAGGAGCGGGAGGTCGTGCTCGACGACGAGCAGGCTCGCGCCCAGCTGGTCGCGGACCCGCCGAAGCATGGGGGCGAGCGCCTCGGCCTCGCGCTGGGCGATGCCGCTGGACGGCTCGTCGAGCAGCAGCACCGACGGCCCCTGGGCCAGCACGCAGGCCAGGTCGACGACCCGCCGGGTGCCGGTCGACAGCTCCCGGATGAACTTGTCCCGGTAGGCGCCGAGTGCCAATAGCTCGATCAGCTCGTCGACGCGCTCCCGTACCTTCTCCTCGGAGTCGCTGACCGACGGCAGGTGAAGGGTGGCGGCGATGGGGTCGCGCACGTCGACGTGCTGCTCGAAAGCCACCGCGATGGCCTCGTCCACGGTGAGCCCGGGGAACAGCCGGCCGTCCTGGAACGAGCGGCCGAGGCCCCGCCACGAGCGGACATGGGTCGGGGCATCGTGCAGGTCGACCAGCTGACCCTCACGGTCGCGCAGGCGGATCGACCCGGCGTCGGCCGGCGTGTAGCCGGAGATGACGTCGAACAGCGTGGTCTTGCCGGCACCGTTGGGGCCGATGAACCCGAGGATCTCGCCCGGGCGCACGTCGAACGACACGCCGTCGAGTGCCCGCACGCCGCCGAAGCGCCGGGTCACCTCCCGGACCTCCAGCACCGGGGCTCCGTCCCGGAGGCCCGAGCGGGCGGGCGCCTCGGCCTCCTCGCTCTCGACCTCGGCCGCCGCCGCCCGCAGGAACACCGAGCGCAGCAGGTCGGGCCGGGCCAGCAGCTCGCTCGTCGGGCCCTCGAAGCGGACCTCGCCCTTCTCCATGAAGTAGGCGCGGTCGGCGACCGTGAGCGCCACGTTGACCGACTGCTCGACCAGGATGATCGTCGTGCCCTCGTCCCGCAGCGACCGGACGACGTCGAGCAGCTGGCTGACCACCACCGGCGCCAGGCCGAGGGACAGCTCGTCGATCATCAGCAGCCGAGGCTTGCTGATGAAGGCCATGCCGAGCGTCAGCATCTGCTGCTGGCCGCCGGACAGGTTGCCGGCGGGTTCGTGCAGGCGCTCGCGGAGGACCGGGAACAGGTGCAGGACCCGCTCGATCCCGGCCCGGACCTCGGGCGAGCGGGCGTTGCGGTTCCAGGCGGCCAGCCGCAGGTTGTCGGCCACGTTCAGCTGGGTGAAGACGCCGAGCCCCCCGGGCACGACCACGACGCCCCGGCGGCCGGCGATCTCGTCGGGCGGCGTGTGGGTCATGTCCCGCCCGTCGAACACCACCGCACCTCCGCTGGCCTGCACCAGGCCGGAGATGGCTTTCAGCAGAGTGGACTTGCCGGCCCCGTTGGTGCCCATGAGGGCCACGATCTCGCCCTCGTCGACCTCCATGTTCACGCCGAACAGGACCTGCACGTTGTCGTAGTGCACGTCGATGTCCCGGCACAGCAGGAGCTTGACCTTGCCCTGCTTGCGCAGCAGCGCCACCTCGGAGCGGGCCGCGGTCGACTTCCACACCTGCTGGATGTCGTGCTCCACGAAGTTGCCGGCCGACGCCAGCAGCCAGCCTCCCACCATGAACACCGGAGCCGCGAGCAGCAGGCCCGTGCGGATGCCGTAGGAATCGGCCAGCGTGCCCACCACGGGCAGGAGCAGCAGGCCGGGCAGGATCCACAGCGTGCCGATGGCGAAGCCGAACGACCGCACCTTGGCCGGCACCGCCAGCGACAACACCGCGTAGATACCGGGGACGAGCAGGAAGAAGCTGCCGGAGATGACCGCATTGGCGGCGATGGCCAGCCCGAACCACGGCGCCAAGGCGAACACCGCCCACGCCGCGGTGATGACCACGGTGACCACGGCCAGGAACCGCATCACGTGCCCGGCGCCCTTCATCATCAGGCGGGTGGCGAGCGGGATGCCGACCAGGAGCCCTGCCAGCTGAGCGCCGCCCTCGAGGATGGCGGCCACGATGCCCCGCTGGGCCTCGTTGAGCCCCCACACCTCGTCGTAGTAGAGGCCGCCGAGGGTGGCCAGGCCGACCAGGGCGATGGCGACGAACGGCAGCGAGAAGAAGATCCGGCGCAGGCTGCGGACCTGCCAGATGATCCGGAACGACTCCGCCCAGCTGGGCGCCTCCTCCTCCGTCTCGGCCACGGCCTGCGACATGCCCATGGCCTTGCGCTCCCAGTAGCCCCGCAGGGGCTCCCGCAGTCTGAGGCCCATGATCACGAAGATCATCGTGACCACGCCGAACACGAAGAAAGGCGAACGCCACCCCCAGTAGTAGGCCATGAGGCCGCCGGTCAGCGGACCCAGGAACTGGCCCAGGGCGTTGGCGTAGCGGTGGACCCCGTAGATCCGGGGCCGCACCGGGACGTCGTAGTAGTCGGCCAGCAGCGAGTTGTGGACCGGCTCGTTGACGGCCCGGCCGAGCCCGGCGCCGGCGCGGGCGATGCCCAGCCACACGAGCGTGGGGGCCAGGCCGGTCACCACGGAGAAGAACGCCCAGCCCACGGCGCCGGTCAGCGCGATCGGCACCCGCCGCCAGCGGTCGGACCAGAAGCCGATGGGCAGGGCGATGAGCAGCGCGGCGACGAGCGACAGGGAGACGACGGTGAGGATGCCGCTGGTGTCGAGGCCGAAGCTGTCGCGGATCTCGGGCAGGAGGACGCCGAACGCGTTGCGGTCGAGCTCGTCCGCGGCGTTGAGCCCGAACAGCACGGCGAGGGGGAACAGCGACAGGCCGCCGCCGGTCGCCAGCTTCCAGCGTTGGAACCGGCTGAGCTGCTCGGTGCCGTCGCCGGCCGGCTCGCCGCCGTTGCCGGCGTTGCCGCCGTTGCCGGAGATGCCCGCGGGCGCCGGGGCGTCGGTGGGGGGGATGCCGTCGGTGGTCATCGCCGGGCCTCCACGGCGTCGCCGTCAGCTCCGTTGCCGTCGACTGGTGCGCGCGGTGGCGGTCCGTTGCCGGACCCGGCGGCCGCCTCGGCCTCCTCCGCCAGCTTGCCCGCCGCCTCGGCCAGCACGACCTCCTCGGCCTCCTCCGCCAGCTCGCCCGCCGCGGCCAGCACGTCCTCCTCGGGCGGGGCCTCGGCCGACTCCTCGACCCGCACGTCGGCCAGCAGGCTGGGCACCACCAGGCCCCGGCGCAAGGCGATGCGGCGCAGCGCACCGTCGCGCACGTCGGCCATGACGCCCCCGAAGCCGCTCGGCATCAGCAGCAGCACCAACAGCAGGCCGGCGCCGGTGGCCAGGAACTGCCACTCGGCCGGCAGGAAGAAGTCGACGCCCTGGACGTACACCGCGCCGAGGATGGCGCCCGGCAGCGAGCCGAGGCCGCCGATGACCACCATGGTGAACAGCTCGAGGCTCCGTTGGGGCAGGTAAGGGTCGGCACTGAGGCCGTTGGCGTGCTGGACGTAGAGGACGCCGGCGATGGCGGCGAGGAACCCGGAGAAGGCGAAGGCGGCCAGGCTGGTGCGGGTCACGTTGACCCCGTAGGCCAGCGCGGCCTTCTCGTTCTCCCGGATGGCGATCAGCACCCGGCCGGTACGGCTGCGCCGCCAGCCGGTCACCATCAGCAGGGCCAGCGCCAGCACCGCCAGGGCGATGTAGAACATCGCCGTCTCGCTGGAGGCGTCGATCCCGAGCATCGTGCCCCGGTCGAAGCGGCGGCTCGGCAACCAGTTGGGGATCTCGAAGCCGAGGAAGTGGATCGGGTAGACGGTCCGGTTCAGCAGGTACGACGACACGAACAGCCCGAAGGCGAGCGTGCTCACCGCCAGCGTGAGGCCCCGCCGCCGCAGGGCCGGGAAGCCCACGACCACGGCCGCCACCGCCCCGACCGCCCCGGCGATGCCCATGGCGAGCGCCATGTCCCAGCCGCGCAGCTCGGTGAGCGCACCCCCCACGCCCGCGCCGAGCCCGACGAACGCCATCTGGCCGAGGCTGACCTGGCCGGCCCAGCCGGTGAGCACCACCAGCGACGCCGCCACGATGCCGAAGATCACGATGATCGTGGCCAGGTTGATCCGGCTGGTCGACAGCCACGCCGGCAGCGTCAGCACGAACGCCGCGACCGCGATCCACAGCAGGGCCCGGCCCAGGCGGACCTCGGGCAGCGAGCGCAGCTCCCGCGGCACCGGGCGGATCTCCCGGGTGGCCTCCCAGGTCGACGAGGCGTCAGTGTCGACCCGGCTGGCCCGAGGCCGGCGGACCAGCAGCAGGCCGGCCAGCACGATGGCGAACAGGACGGCGTCGTTGTACGCCGGCCGGGCCCAGTCCTGGAACGTCATCGACTGGTCGACGATGCCGAGCCCGATGGCGGCGGCGCCGATGGTCGCGAACCGCTCGAACCGGCCCAGCACGCACGCGGCCAGCGCCTGGACCAGGAAGGTCATCGGCAGCACCTGGCCGATCGGCAGGCCGACGGCTCCGGCCCGGAGGTACATGGCCAGGAAGGCCAGCACCGACGCCACCACCCAGACCACGGTGTGGAGCCGCTTGACCGGGATGCCGAGCGTGAAGGCCCGGTCGGCCCGCTCGGCCGCGCCCACGATGGCGACGCCCACCTTGGAGCGCTGCAGGAACAGCGCCAGCGCCACCAGGCACGCCGGCACCAGGATCATGGTGAAGATGTCGTTGGCGTTGAACGTGACCGGGTCGATCCGGAACGTCGCGTTGAACGGCTGGGTCAGGCGGGTGCCGAAGCTGTTGCTCCCGAAGGCCCGCGGGATGAACAGTGCGGCGCCGGCCAGCACCTGGGCGAGGCCGATGGTGGCGACCGTGAGCAGCAGGCGGGGCGCAGTGAAGAAACGGCGGATGATCAGCGTCTCGACGAGCACGCCGAGCAGGATCGAGCCGGCCAGGCCGATCACCAGGCCGAACCAGTAGCTCCAGCCCCAGGCCACGACCAGCATCACGCCGAGCGTGGCGGGCAGCGCCCCGAGGTCCCCCTGGGCGAAGTTCACGATGCGGTTCGCCCGGTAGATCAGCGCGATGCCGAGCGCGATCAAGGCGATGCGGCCCCCGAACAGCGCGCCGTTGAACACGATGCCGAGCGGGGCCGGGAAGAAGATCCGTTGGATGACGAGGAGGCCCAGCAGGGGTAGCAGGAACGAGAGCCGTCGGCGCAGGTCGTCGAAGTCTGCCCACTTCGTGCGATCGATGGCGGCGGTCGTCATCGCCCTCCTTCCCCCCACTGTTCTCTGTTGTCTCGGTCAGGTCCTGCGACCGTTGGCGGTGGACGGCCCCCAGCGTTCGAAGAACGCCAGCACCATCTCCCGCACCTGGGCCGTGGCAGCCTCGACGCTGAGCTGCTGGAACGTGCGCAGCGCATCCCACGTCGCTGCGCTGGTGGCGATCTCGAGCGCCCCGGCCAGCGCCTCTCCGGCCTCGGTGCCGGCGGCGGCGATCTCGGGCGCGAACATCTGGCGGATGGTCGAGCGCGCCAGCTTGCGGCCCATGGCCAGGGCTCGCTGGAGCGCCGGCGAGAACGGCTCCTGGAGCAGTGCCGCCCGCCGGACGCCCGCGCCCGCCTCGTAGAGGGTGGCGTGGCGGGACAGCAGCGTCTCGATGCGGCTCGGGAGGTCGCCCTGGATGATCAAGGGGCCCGCCAGCCCCGCGAGGCGCTCGCCATGGCGCTCGGCGGCCGCCAGGAACAGCGCCTCGAGGTCGTCGAAGTGAACGTAGAGGGAACGCAGGGAGACCCCGGCCTCGGTGGCGATGTCCCGTGCCGTGGGGCGCACGTTGCCGCGCTCGTTCAACGCCAGCAGCGCGTCCACTACCGCGGCGCGCGTGCGGGCGGCTCGGGTCAGCCGGCCGTCCTGCGCAGCCCGGTCCGCAGCGTCACCGGGGCCCTGCGACGCGGTTGTGACGGATGTCTCACCCACGGGGCGCACGGTAGGGTTTTTTCAACAGGTGTGCAATACCTGAGGCGACCACTGTCCGCGTGTGCGCGGGCACGGAGCACACCGCGTGCGGGGCGGGATCTCGACCGTAGGCGACCGGCGGACCCTGGTCATCAGCCACCGTCCAGGATGGCGTCGACCGCCGCCACCTCGTCGGGCTCGAGCTGCCACTGGCCCGCGGCCACGTTGGCGTGCACCTGCCCGGCGGACGTCGCCCCGGCGATGACCGGGCCCATGGTCGGCTGCGCCGCCAGCCAGGCGAACGCCAGGTCCAGGATGGTGTGGCCCTGGCCCTCGGCCCAGGCCGTGAGCCGCTCGACCAGGTCGAAGTTGCGCTCGGACAGCACCCGGTCCACGCGCTCCCGGGGCATGAGCGCCAAGCGGGTCCCTTCGGGCGGCGCCTCGCCGCGGTTGTACTTGCCGGTGAGCAGCCCGCTCGCCAGCGGGAAGTAGGGCAGCATGGCCAGCCCGTGGCGCTCGCAGGCCGGCACCACCTCGGCCTGCACCCGCCGCTCGAGCAGGCTGAAGTGGTTCTGCGCGGTCACGAACGCGGCTCCGCCCGAGGCGGCCGACACGGCGGCGGCCTCGTCGATCTGGGCGGCGCTGAAGTTCGAGTTGCCGATGCGTAGCACCTTGCCCGCCCGCACCAGCTCGTCGAGCGCACCCAGGGTCTCGGCGATGGGCACGCTGTCGTCGGGCCGGTGCAGCTGGTACAGGTCGATGCGGTCGGTGCCGAGCCGGCGCAGGCTGTCCTCGCAGGCCTGGGCCACCCAGCGGGCGCTGGCGCCGCCCCTCCCCTCGCCCAGCGTCGAGCCGAACTTGGTGGCCACGATGGCCTCGTCGCGCCGGCCGGCCAATGCCTTGCCCAGGAACTCCTCCGACCGGGTGCCGCCGTAGGCGTCGGCGGTGTCGAAGAACGTGATGCCGGCGTCGAGCGATGCCCGTACCACCTCCCCGGCCCGGTCCTCCCCGATGCGCATCCCGAAGTTGTTGCACCCCAGCCCGACCCGGCCGGCGTCCAGCGATCCGATCGTGAGTGTCGTCACGCCTCGACCCTAACTTGACCTCCGGTCAGGATGCGCCGCTCGGTCGCTCAGGGCCGCCAGCGGGTCGGGTCGGTGGCGTAGTGGCAGCGCCACTCGGCCACCTTGCCGTCCCCGTCCACCCGCAGCAGGTCGGCCCCCGGCCGGTCGCTGCCGTCGGGCAGGTGGCACGTGTAGACGAGCACCACCGTGTCGGTGCCGGCCAGCGCCTGGTGGAGCGTGTAGCGGACGTCGGCTGCCCGGGCGAGGGCGGCGACGACGTAGTCGCGGAGCGCCTGGGCGCCGTCGATGGTCCGCTGGTCCGGGGCAGGAACGGCGAGGCGAACACCACGTCCTCGGCGAACGGCGCCGTGATCACGTCGACGTCGGCCTGGTTCCAGCCTTCGTCCCAGTGGCGGGCGATGTCGGCTACGACCCGGTCATCGATCACCTCCCGAGCCTACTCACTCATGAGTGAGCGTTCACCCGGGTCCGACCGGCGGCCGGTGTGTGCCGATGGCCCACAGGTTGCCCTCCGGGTCCCGTAGGCCGAACCCATGGTCGCCGTAGTCGGTGTCCGAGAGCTCCTGGATGACCTCCGCCCCCACGGCCTGGGCCCGGGCGTAGAGGCGATCGACGTCGGCCGGGGTCTCCTCGGCGAGGCACACGATGACCGGGCCGGTGCCGCTCCACGGTCCCGGATGGCGGTCCGAGACGAACACGTTGCCCGTACGCCACGACAGCCGGGCGTGCGCCACGCTGCCGTCGGGGGCCTCGTGGAGCTCGCCGACCACGAACCCGAACAGCTCGACCATCCAGTCGATCATCCGGCGGGCGTCGTCGCAGGGCATGGCGAGGGTGATGGTGGGAGCGGCAACGGACGTGTCGATGGCCATGGTGTCCTCCTCGGGACGGTCGGCAAGCAGGGGTGCGAGCTCGGCGACGAGGCGGCGCCGCAGGTCCTCGGCGAACGGGGCGCGAGGCGCGAGCGGCGCGACGGGGAGCCGTAGCTGGTCGAGCGGATCAGCCGGCATCGCTCCCTCCCTCCACGTAGGCGCGGCGCAGCGCGCGGCGAGCCCGCTGGAGCAGGGCCTCCGTCGCATGGAGGCCCCGCCCGAGGTGCTCGGCGACCTCGGCGACCGGTAGGCCGTCGAGGTAGCGGAGGGTGAGCGCGGCCCGGTGGTGCGGACCGAGCCGCTCCAGCGCCGCCCGGGTGCGCACCACGTCGAGGTGCGCCTCCCACGGGTCCACGGCGTCCACCTCGTCCTGCCCGACCCGCTGGAGGTGACGCTCCTCCACCGCCTGGTGGCGCCAGTGGTCGACCAGCCGGCGCCGGGCCACGACGATCAGCCAGCCGATGGTGATCTCGTCGCCCGTCCCCTTCTGCACGGCTCGCACGGCGTCGTGGAACGCTTCGGAGGTGAGGTCCTCGGCCAGCGCGGCATCGCCGCACCGGCTGCACAAGAAGCCGTAGACGACCGGGAGGGCGCGTGGGTACAGGTCGAGGAGGCGCTCGGCCGCGAGCTGCGCCGTGGTCGCCTTCTCGTCCATACCCGATCATCGTCCGCCGGGGCCGGCCTCCAACGCCCCTACCCCATCGTGGCCCGGAGCCAGGCCTGGTAGCCGCCATCCAGGTCGGTGGCCCGGCGGAGCCCGAGGTCGCGCAGGCCGGCAGCGGCCAGGCTGGAGGCATAGCCCTCGTCGCAGAAGAGCACGACCGGCTGGTCCGGCCCGGTGAGCGCTGCCAGGCGGTGGGGGGAGGTGGGATCGAGCCGCCAATCCAACACGTTGCGGTCGACCACGAGGGCGCCCGGCATCTCCCCGTCCCGCTCACGGAGCTCGGTCGGCCGGATGTCGACCACCAGCCCGCCGGCGGCCCACACCGCGGCGAGATCGCCGGGCCCGGGCCGGGGGGCGATGGCGGCCCGGGCCCGGGCGAGCAGCCGGTCGACGGCCGCCTCGGTCACGACCGCGCCCGCCGGTGGGCCGGGTGCAACGCGTAGGAGGCAGCCGGCGCGCCCAGCACCGGTGGAGTCGGGGCGACGGGCTCGGTGCCGACCGGAGCCAGCGTGACGGGGTCGTAGTAGGTCATCGACGACAGGGGCGGCGAGTACACATGCAGGCTCGTCGCGGGCTCGGGCGCTCGGTTCACCACGTCGTGCACCGTACCGACGGGCACATGGCGCACCCGCCCGCCCGCGAGCGCGCGGTCGACCATGGTCCCGCCGGCCTCGGGCAGGACCTCCGTCAGCTCCCCCTCCACCACCACGATGGCGCCGCCCGAGCGGCCGTGGTCGTGCGGCCGCACGTTCTGGCCGGTGGTCCAGCCGATGACCCAGACCTCGTAGGCCTCGGAGGCCAGCAGTCGCACCGGCCGCCGCCGGCCGGGGTCGTGCCACACCACCCCCCGCCACAGGTCGCGGGCGGCAGCCAGGCCCTCGACGATGTCGGCGAGGACGAGCGCCGGCAGCGGCTCGGCGGCGGGGGCGAGTGGCGTGGAGGTCGTGAGCATGATCTCTCCGGGTAATCCTGATCGACTTGCTCAGGATTAACGCGGCGGAACTCTCGGCACAAGCTAAATCTGACTTTTTCGATCAGAATTACAGAAAACCCTTGCGGCGAAGCCCGGGGCTCGGTACTAATCCCACTATGTCAATCGGGATTGTACGGAAGGCTTCGGTGCTCGCCCTCGCTCTCGGGCTGGTGGCCGCCGGCTGCGGCGGCGGCGATGACGACGGCAGCGACACCGCGGGGGCCGACACGACTGCGGCCGACAGCCAGCCCAGCGGCAGCCTCCGCCTGGGCTACTTCCCGAACGTCACGCACGCCCCGGCCATCATCGGCGTCGAGGACGGCCTGTTCGCCGACGCCCTGGGCGACGCCAGCCTCGAGACGTTCACCTTCAACTCCGGCACGGAGGCCAGCGAGGCCATCCTGTCGGACTCCATCGACGCCACCTTCATCGGCCCCAACCCCGCCATCAACGCCTTCGCCCAGTCCGACGGCGAGGTGAAGATCGTGGCCGGCACCACCTCGGGAGGGGCCGCGCTGGTGGTCTCCCCCGACATCGACTCGCCTGACGACCTCGCCGGCACCACCCTGGCCACCCCATCGCTGGGCAACACCCAGGACGTGGCGCTGCGGGCGTGGCTGGCCGACCAGGGCTACGACGTCGACGAGACCGGCGGCGGCGACGTCAAGATCACACCCCAGGAGAACGCCGACACCCTCACCGCCTTCCAGGCCGGCGACATCCAGGGCGCCTGGGTGCCCGAGCCGTGGGCCACCCGCCTGGTGGTGGAGGGCGGCGGCCATGTGCTGGTCAACGAGTCCGACCTGTGGACCGACACGGACGGCCGCTTCGTCACCACCCATCTGCTGGTGCGGACGGACTACCTGGCGGAGCATCCGGCCAACGTCCGGGCGCTCGTCAGCGGCCTGCTGGACGCCATCGACGAGGCCGACGCCGATCCGGCCACCGCGCAAGCCACCACCAACGACGGCATCGAGAAGATCACCACCAAGCGCCTGGCCGACGAGATCATCGCCGGGGCCTGGGGCAACCTCGAGTTCACCGCCGACCCCGTGGCCGCCTCGCTGCAGCAGTCCGCGGACGACGCCGTGGCCGTGGGCCTGCTGGACGAGGTCGACCTGGACGGCATCTACGACCTGGGCATCCTCAACGACCTGCTCGCGGAGCGCGGTGAACCGGAGGTCCAAGGGTTGTGAGCGAGGACACCGCCGTCGCTCTCCGAGCGGTGACCAAGGTCTATGGCGGCGGCCGCGATGCGGTCGCCGCCCTCGACCGCGTCGACCTGGAGGTCGGGACCGGGGAGTTGGTGTGCGTGGTGGGCGCCTCGGGTTGCGGCAAGTCCACCCTGTTGAACCTGCTCGCCGGCCTGGACGAGCCGACCGCCGGCGAGCTCGACGTGGTGGGGCGCACCGCGCTCATGTTCCAGGAGTCGGCCCTGTTCCCCTGGCTCACGGCGGCCGGCAACGTCGACCTCGCCCTCAAGCTGCGCAAGGTGCCCCGCGCCGACCGCAAGCACAGGGTCGGCGCGCTGCTGGACACCGTGCGACTGTCCCCGTTCGCGACGCGCCGGCCCCACGAGCTGTCGGGCGGCATGCGCCAGCGGGTGGCGCTGGCCCGGGCCTTCGCCCAGGACGCCGACGTGCTGCTCATGGACGAGCCGTTCGGCGCCCTCGACGCCATGACCCGCGACGTGCTCCACGACGAGCTGGAGCGCCTCTACCAGGAGCGCCACCTCACCGTCGTGTTCGTCACCCACAACGTGCGGGAAGCCGCCCGGCTGGCGGACCGCATCGTGGTCCTGTCCAGCCGGCCGGGGCACGTCACCGCCACCATCGACGTGCCCGTGGCCCGGCCCCGCACCATCGAGTCGCCCGAGGTGTCGAGCCTCGCGGCACGTGTGACCGCGCTCCTGCGCGAGGAGGTGCGGCGCCATGCCGTCGACCCCATCGACGATTGACCACGCGCCGGTCCAAGTCCTGTCCCGGCTGGACCAGGACCTCGCGGGCCTCGATGCGCTGGAGCTCGCCGACCGGGCCCGCACCGGCCGCCTGGCCCGGATCTGGCGGGCCACCTGGCCCAAGCTCGGGGCCATCGCCCTGTTCTTCGGCATCTGGCAGCTGGTCGTGTGGTCCGGCTGGCGCCCGCCCCACCTGCTGCCCCCGCCCTCGGCGGTGTTCACCGAGCTGGCCGACATGTGGTCGGAGGGCATCCTGGTCACGGCCATCGGGAACACGCTGCGGATGGCCGCGGTCGGCTACGTGATCGCGGTGATCCTCGGCACGGCGCTGGGCCTGGCCGTCGCCCGGGTCCGGGTGTTGCGGGCGGCTTTCGGTTCGCTCATCACCGGGCTCCAGACCATGCCCTCGGTGGCCTGGGTGCCGTGGTCGATCCTGCTCTTCAAGCTGTCGACCGGCGCCATCCTGTTCGTGACGGTGATCGGTTCGGTGCCCGCCATCGCGAACGGCCTCATCAGCGGGACCGACCAGATCAACCCGGTCATGCTGCGGGCCGGGCGGGTGCTCGGCGCCCGGGGGCTGTCGTCGTATCGCCACATCGTGCTGCCCGCCGCGCTGCCCGGCTTCGTGGCGGGGCTCAAGCAGGGATGGGCCTTCGCGTGGCGCAGCCTGATGGCCGGCGAGATCATCACCACCGTCCCCGGCGACCCCAACGTGGGCGGGCTGCTCAACATCAACCGCACGCTGTCCAACGCGGACGGGGTGGTGGCGATGATGCTGATCATCCTGGTCATCGGCATCCTGGTCGACGCCCTGCTGTTCAGCACGCTGGAGCGGGCCGTCGCCCGGCGCTGGGGACTGTCCGGCCCGGCGGCATGAGGGTCACGGCCCGGCTGGCTTACGGGCTCGACGCGCTGGTCGACCTGGCGGCCGCCGGGCGGCGGGTGAAGGGCGAGGCGCTCGCGGCGCGCCACGGCCTGTCCAAGGGCTTCCTGGAGAACATCCTGGCCGAGCTGCGGCGGGCCGGGATCGTCGCCTCCAAGCGGGGCGGGCAGGGCGGATACTGGCTGGCCCGCCCGGCCGACGAGATCACGGTGGCCGACGTCATCCGCACCCTCGACGCCGCGG
The DNA here is from genome assembly GCA_046734715.1 of Actinomycetota bacterium. GTDB lineage: Bacteria > Actinomycetota > Acidimicrobiia > Acidimicrobiales > VFJN01 > ZC4RG19. The sequence continues at coordinate 15,160 of JBKPRV010000376.1, forward strand.
GCTGCCTGACGCAGGCCACTACCGGCACCGGCACCGACCGCCACGACGGGCTGGCGCCTGTGTGGGCGTCGATCTCGCAGGCCACCATGTCGGCCGCCGAGGCCATCACCCTCGACGCGGTGGCCGCCGATCGGGGCACCCACCACCCAACATGAAGCGCGATTCAACTATGGTCTGGGCATGACCGACCCGACGTCTCTCGTCGACCAGCGCATCGACGAGCTGCTGGCCGAGCTCGACCCGGCCAGCACCGCCCCGGTCGAGTTCCGGGGGCGCCAGTACGATCTCGGCCTGGCGTGGGTCCACTTCCCCGAGGGCTACGGGGGCCTAGGGCTCAAGCCCGTGGTCCAGCGCCGGATCGACGAGCGGCTCTACGGCGCCGGGGCGCGCCGGCCGGGCTTCCGCCATTTCTTCGGCCTGACCATGGCCGGCCCCACCATCGTGACCAACGGCGACGACGCCGTGCGGCAGCGGCTGCTGCGCCGGGCCTTCACCGGCGAGGACGCCTGGTGCCAGCTGTTCAGCGAGCCGGGAGCGGGGTCGGACCTGGCCGGCCTGGCCACCCGGGCGGTGCGTGACGGCGACGAGTGGCTCGTGTCGGGCCAGAAGGTGTGGAACACCTACGCCCACCTCGCCGACCGGGGCATGCTCGTGGCCCGCACCGACCCCGAGGCCCCCAAGCACAAGGGCCTCACCTACTTCGCCCTCGACATGCACGCGCCGGGCGTGGAGGTGCGGCCGCTGCGCCAGCTCACCGGCGAGGCCGAGTTCAACGAGGTCTACATGGCCGACGTGCGGGTCCCCGACGCCGACCGGGTGGGCGACGTGGGCGACGGCTGGCGGGTGGCGATGACCACCCTGGCCAATGAGCGCACCACCATCGGTGGCGGCGGGGGTGCCCCGCCGCGGGGGTCGGGCTCCATCGCCGAAGCGGTGCGCATCTGGACCGAGGAGGTCGCCGACCGCACCGAGCCGATGCGCGACCGGCTCATGCGCCTGTGGATCGAGGCCGAGGTGCTGCGGCTCACCAACATCCGGGCGGGCCAGAACCGCCGGGCGGGCAACCCGGGGCCGGAGGGCTCGATCGCCAAGCTCAAGTTCGCCGAGGTCAACATGGCCATCTACGAGCTGTGCGTGGACCTGCTCGGCGCCGGCGCCCTGGTCGGCTTCGACTACGCCATGCGGCGCACGGACGAGGGCCTCGGCCTGACCGGCCCGGCCGGGTCGTCCCGCAAGATGTTCCTGCGGGCGCGGGCCAACTCGATCGAGGGGGGCACGTCGGAGATCCAGCGCAACATCCTGGGCGAGCGGGTGCTGGGCCTGCCCGGCGAGCCCCGCAGCGACAAGGACCTGCCCTGGTCGCAGGTGCCGCGTTGAGCGAGCTTGTCGAGCGAACCGGAAACACCGTGCGTTGGTCGGCCCGTGGGCCGAGCGCGCATCGCGCGCAGACCGAAGGATGCGCCGATGACCGAATCCGCCGTGGGTGGGCAGCCGGCCCCGGCTAGACCGGGGCGATGGCCACCATCGTCGACCTGAGCCACGTCATCGCCGACGGCACCATCACCTACCCGGGCCTGCCGGGCCCGGTCATCAGCGACCACCTGTCCCGCGAGGCGTCCCACGAGCGCTACGCGCCGGGCTACGAGTTCCAGATCGGGCGGATCGACATGGTGTCCAACACGGGCACCTATCTCGACACGCCGTTCCACCGCTTCCCCGACGGCCACGACCTGGCCGGCCTCGACCCGGCCCGCGTGGCCGGCGTCCCCGGCGTGGTGGTGGACGGCGGCGCCGATCCGGAGATCGGGCCCGAGGCGCTGGACGGGATCGACCTGGCTGGGCAGGCCGTGCTGTTCCGCACCGGCTGGGACCGGCACTGGGCCACCGACCACTACGGCCATCCCGACCACCCCTACCTGGCGGTGGACACCGCCGCTCGCCTGGCCGACGCCGGTGCGGCCGTGGTGGGCATCGACTCGGTCAACATCGACGGCACCCGCACCGGCGAGCGGCCGATCCACACGACGCTCCTCGGCGCCGGCATCCCCATCGTCGAGCACCTGTGCTCGCTCGCCGCCCTCGGCGACCGGCCGTTCCGCTTCTTCGCCGTGCCCCCGGCCATCACCGGCATGGGCACGTTCCCGGTCCGCGCCCTGGCCATCCTCGAGTGAGGCCGCGGGCCGCCGCGGTCGCCGCGGCGTTCGTGGTCAACGGCCTGGGCGGCCCCAGCTTCCAACCCCGGCTCCCGGAGCGCCAGGCCGCCCTCGGCCTGTCGGACGCGAGCCTGGGCCTGGTGCTCGTGGGCTTTGCCGCCGGCGCGCTGGTGGCCAGTCCCGTGGCAGGACGGCTGATCGGCAAGCTGGGGAGCCGCCCGGTGGTGGTGGCGTCGGCCCTGGTCCTGGGCGCCAGCCTGTGGACCGCGGGGGCCGCCCCGACGCCGCTCACGCTGGCCCTCGCGCTGGCCCTGATCGGCGCGTCCGACGCCGCCATGGACACGGCCATGAACGCCAACGCCGCCGCCTACGAGGGCGGCACGGGGCGCTCGATCATGCACCGCCTCCACGGCGCCTGGAGCATCGGCGCGCTGACCGCCGCGGGGGTCGCCGCCCTGGCCGCGGCCGCCCGGGTGTCGCTCACCGCCCAGCTGGCCGTCACCGGGGTGGTGCTCGCGGGCACGGTGCTGGTCGCCCGGGCCGGCCTCGTCCCCGGCCGGCC
>JBKPRV010000377.1:0-10489 GCA_046734715.1 Actinomycetota bacterium
TTGTTCGCCGATGGCCAGCTTCACCAGCTGCTGAAGGATCCACCCCCGCAGCGGAGGCACCGGGCGGCGGAGGTTCAACCACAGCTTGCTGAAGGGGAGGGGGACCACGGAACCCGGCAGCACATCGCGGACGCCGACGATCACACAGCGCGACCCCTCGAACCGGCGGAACAGGGGGATGTCGCTCTCGTTGACGATGACGAGGTGGCGCACGTCGTCCGGGAAGCACCGCAGCACCGACGCGTGGAGGTCGGCGAACAGTTCCAGGTCGGGGGCGTACGTCGGCGTGACCACGACCATTCGCCCGTCGGCATCCGTCGTCGAGCCCCCGGTCGCGAGCTTGGGTTCGGGGCGCTCTGCGGCCATCGGCGCCGACCATAACCCCTGTCGGGAACCCTGCCTCCGGCTCGGCCGCAGACTTCAGTGAGGCCTCAGGATCGCCTCAGGTGGGCTTCAGCGTGCGCAGGCAGCATGCGCCCTTGGCGGCAGGGAGCGGACAGGGACTGCCGCGTGGAAGGTGACCTAATGGCAGCCAGGGCGGACAGGGCGGCGAGATGACGGGTGGACGCGCATGGAGTGCGGGAAGGACGATGGGGGTGACCGGCCCGACGGGCCCACGCGTTGCCGTGTTCGGGCTCGGCTACGTGGGGACCGTGTCGGCGGCGTGCCTGGCGAGCCGTGGATCTACGGTCATCGGAGTCGACGTGAGCCCCGAGAAGGTCGCGATGGTGACCGAGGGGCGGACTCCAGTGGTGGAGGAGAGAATCGGTGAGCTGATCGCCGAGCAGGTCCGCTCCGGCCGGCTCACCGCCACCAGCGACGCGGCCGCGGCGGTGGCCGCGACCGACATGGCGCTCGTCTGCGTCGGCACTCCGTCGACGCCGAGCGGGAGCCTGCTCACCGCTTATCTCGAGCAGGTCGCCGAGCAGATCGGCGCGGCGCTGGTCGGGCGGGCGGAGCGCTACACGGTCGTCATCCGCTCCACCATGCTGCCGACCACTTGCGAGGAGATCGTCGTTCCCCGCCTGGAGGCGGCGTCGGGACTGTGCGCCGGCGCTGACTTCGGTCTGGCGGTGAACCCGGAGTTCCTGCGCGAGGGCAGCTCCGTCCGCGACTTCTTCGACCCGCCCAAGACCGTCATCGGCGAGCTCGACGAGGCGAGCGGCGACGCCGTCGCCCGGCTCTACGAGGGCCTGCCCGGCCCGGTCTACCGGGTGCCGCTCGGCGTGGCTGAGATGATCAAGTACGCCGACAACAGCTTCCACGCCCTGAAGGCGGGCTTCGCCAACGAGATGGGCGCGGTGTGCAAGGCGCTCGGCCTCGACAGCCACGCAGTGATGGACATCGTCACCGCGGACACGAAGCTCAACATCTCCCCGGCCTACCTGCGGCCCGGGTATGCGTTCGGTGGCTCCTGCCTGCCCAAGGACCTCCGCGCCCTCGTCCACCGCGCCCGGCGGGCGGACGTCGCCATCCCGATCCTCGAGAGCATCCTGCCGTCGAACGAGGGCCAGATCGACCGCGTGTTCCGGACCGTCGAGTCCACCGGCAAGCGCCGGGTCGGACTGCTCGGCCTGTCGTTCAAGCCGGGCACGGACGACCTGCGCGAGAGCCCCATGGTCGCCCTCGCCGAGCGGCTGCTCGGCCGCGGCTTCGAGCTCATGATCTACGACCCGCAAGTGGCGGTGTCCCGGCTGCTCGGCGCCAACCGTGCCTACGTCGACCAGCGCATCCCCCACCTGTCCCGGCTCATGGCGAGCTCGGCCCGGGAGGTCGTCGCCCACGCCGAGGTCGTCGTGGTGGGAGCAGCAGACGCCGACGCCCTCGCCGAGCTGCGCCAGGCCGACGGCCGCACCATCGTGGACCTGGTCCGGTTCGCCGGCTCGGAGTCCTACGCAGGCGACGAGAGGTACATCGGTGTCGGCTGGTAGGCAGCGGCCCGGGCCCCGGGTCCTCATCCTCGTCGAGAACCTGTCCGTCCCCTTCGACCGCCGGGTCTGGCAGGAGTGCCGCGCCCTGACCGACGCCGGCTACCGGGTCGAGGTGATCTGCCCGCAGGGCGTCAAGCAGGACACCGAGCCTTTCGCCGAGATCGGCGGCGTGCGCATCCACCGCTACCCGCTCAAGGCGGCGACGGGGGGACCTGCGGGCTATGTCCGCGAGTACGGCACCGCGCTGTGGCACACCCTGCGCATCGCGCGGCGCCTGTCCCGTCAGGAGCCGTTCGACGTCGTCCAGGCCTGCAATCCGCCGGACCTCCTCTTCCTGATCGCGCTGGCGGTTCGCCACACCGGGGCTCGCTTCATGTTCGACCACCACGACCTGGTGCCCGAGCTGTTCGAGTCACGCTTCGCCTCCGGGCCGCGGGTGCTGCACCGGGTGTCGTCGTTGCTCGAGCGCCTGACCTTCCGCACCGCCGACGCGGTGATCAGCACCAACGACAGCTACCGCTGGGCGGCGCTGACCCGTGGGGGGCTGCCGCCGGATCGGGTGCGGGTGGTCCGCAGCGCTCCCGACCTCTCGCGTTTCGTCCCGGTGGCGCCCGATCCCGCCCTCAAGCGGGGCAAGCGTCACCTCGCCTGCTACCTCGGGGTGATGGGGCCCCAGGACGGCGTCGACTACGCGCTCCGGGCCCTGGCCCACCTGCACGGGCCCATGGGGCGTGACGACCTGCACACCACCTTCATCGGCAGCGGCGATGCGTTCGACGATCTGGTCGCGCTCGCCGGCCGCCTCGGCCTCGACGAGGTCGTCGAGTTCACCGGGCGGGTGCCGGACGAGACCGTGCAGCGCTATCTCTCGACCGCCGACGTCTGCCTGTCGCCTGACCCGAAGAACCCGCTCAACGACGTGTCCTCGATGAACAAGGTCGTCGAGTACATGGCGATGAGCCGGCCCCTGGTCTCGTTCGACCTACGGGAGGCACGGGTCACGGCCGGGGACGCAGCGGTTTACGCGTTCGACAACGACGAGGTGCGCTTCGCCGAGCTGACCGCGGAGCTGCTGGACGACCCCGCACGGCGGGAGCGGATGGGGGCCATCGGCCGGGACCGCGTGGAGGCGAGCCTCTCCTGGGAGATCTCGCGGAACAACCTGCTGGCGGCCTACGAGGACATCCTCGTCAGTCCGCTACGCCGGCGCGACGGCGGTCGGCAACCCCAACGGGTGCACGAGCCCGTGGCCCCCCAACCGATCGCGGCTGGTGCCGGCGGACCCACAGCAGCCTGATGGGTACCCGGCGGAACGGAACGAAGGTCGGCGCCCGGCGGGGCGCCGTGCCATTCTCAGCTGACGGCGACGGAGCGGGAGCTCTCGTCGCGCTCCCAGCGCGTCGAGCGGCCGAACCGGGTGTAGACGCGGGCAGCCACGGCGACCGAGGCGTAGGCGGCGGCGTCGACCGCGCCCCGCACGCTGCGGCACAGTCGCAGCAGGTCGCGCCTGGTCGACGGCGTCGTCTCCTTGACGAGCTGCGGCCGAGCGGCGGCGGCCCGGTTCTCGACGACGCCGCGGTAGGCGCGGCGCCGCACCTTGAGGAGGTCGCCCAGGCGGGCCGGCGCCACCACGACGACCGGCTCGTCGCCCACGATGTCGATCTCGGCCGCATCGAAGTGCTGGTCGACCCAGTGGTCCTCGGCCACGACGTCGGGATGCTCGCCGAACCGGGCACGGCCCGAGGCGCTGAGGCCGTACACGCCGGCGCCCCAGAGCGATCCCATCACCGACGGCATCTGCGCCCGAGCCCGGAAGTAGCGGCGCACGATGCCCGAGGAGTGGGCGGTGTCGTAGCGAATCGGGGGCCGGGCCGCCACCGCGCCGGGCCGCTCGAGGTGCTCGAGCACCTGCCGTGCGCTGGCGCCATGCAGCACCACGTCGGCGTCGAGATACAGGCGTGGGAACGTGCCCAGCGCCCGGTCCCCGGCCCGAAGTGCCGCGGTCTTGGACGCCGCGTCCAGCTCGATCACGCGCACCGGGTGGCCGCCGGCACGGGCCGCCGCGGCGGTGCCGTCGTGGCAGCCGTTGCACACCACGGCCACCTCGAGGCTCTCCGGGTCGATCCCGTCGAAGAGGTGGTCGAGGCAGCGTCCGATGACGGCCTCCTCGTTGTGGGCCGGGATCAGCACCGACCCGGCCGGCCGGTCGCTCATGGCCCCTCGTCGGGTTGTGTCGTCACGTCGGCTCCGCCCCGTCGTCTTCGCATCCCCGCCTGCGGCGCAGGCGGGAGCCACCCTACGGACCGGGGAAGCGGTCGGACAATCGCCAGTGGCCGGAGAGGGGACGCACCGTGGACACCCTGATCCCGGCGCCCCCGCGCTTGGACACGTCGCTCGACACCGGGATCGACACGGGGATCCCGGCGGCCCCGGACCTCCGCACCCGGCGCGTGCTCGGGTTCGACTTCGTCGACGACGTCAGCATCGACGCCACCGTCGAGCGCCTGCTCGGGCCGCAGCCCGACGACGGGCGGAAGCCGATCGTCCTCACCCCCAACGTGGACACCGTCGTGCACATGGGGGAGCTCACGCGGTTGGGCATCGCCGACCGCCTGCGCAACTCCCGCTACATCCTCCCCGACGGGCAGCCGATCGTGTGGGCCAGTCGCCTGCTGGGCCAGCCGCTCGGCGCCCGCCTGGCGGGCAGCGATCTCGTGGGGCCGCTGTGGCGCCGCCTCGTCGCCGAGGACCGGCGAGCGATGGTCGTGGTGTCGTGCCCCGAGGTGGCGGAGCCCCTCCAGGCCGACATGCCGTCGCTGGGGGTCTACGTCCCCCCGATATTCGACATGGCCGACACCGCGGCGTTCGGTGAGGTCGTGCGAGCCGCGGCCGCGGAGCTCGACCGCACGAGGCCGGAGTTCGTCTTCCTCGGCATCTCGTTCCCGAAGCAGCAGCTGCTGGCGCTGGCGCTCGTAGACCACCTGCGACGCCAGGGGAGGCCGGTGCCGTTGTTCCTGTGCATCGGCGGAGCCTTGGAGCTGCACGTCGGGCGCCACCGGCGGGCACCGCGGTGGGTGCAGCGTGCGGGGGGCGAATGGTTCTTCCGCTTCCTCCTCGAGCCGCGCCGGCTGTTCCGGCGCTACTTCATGAGGGACCTGCGGTTCCTGCCGATCATGCGCCTCGAGCTACGCGCCGCCCGCGAGCTGGGGCTCGTGCGACCACTCCGGCTCCGGCTGGTCGGCCCCGGGTGGTTGTGGATGCTCATCCCCCTGCTCAGCTTCTGACACCGTCCGCCGGCACGCGGCCATCCGGCGAGGCGCCACTACGCTGGCCGAATGGCCACTGAGTGGGAGATGGTCGTCGGCCTCGAGGTGCACACCGAGCTGGCCACGGCGACGAAGCTGTTCTGCGGGTGCCCGAACCGCTTCGGCGACGAGCCCAACACCAACATCTGCCCCACGTGCCTCGGCCTGCCCGGGTCGCTCCCCGTCCTCAACGAGGCCGTGGTCGAGCTGGCCATGCGCCTGGGGCGGGCCCTCGGCTGCTCGGTACGCGGCTCGGTGTTCGCCCGGAAGAACTACTTCTACCCGGACATGCCGAAGGACTACCAGATCAGCCAGTACGACCTGCCGATCAACGTGGACGGGGCGCTGGAGCTGCCCTCGGGCCTGCGGGTGGGCATCGAGCGCGCCCACATCGAGGAGGACACCGGCAAGTCGACCCACGTCGGTGGGGGCGGCCGCATCCACGACGCCGGCTACAGCCTGGTCGACTACAACCGGGCCGGCGTCCCCCTGCTGGAGATCGTGTCGCGGCCCGACCTGCGCTCGGCCGAGGACGCCCGGGCCTACGTGTCCGAGCTGCGGGCCATCCTGCTGGCCACCGGTGCCTCGGACGCCAAGATGGAAGAGGGGTCGCTGCGGGTGGACGCCAACGTGTCGGTCCGCCGTCCCGGCGAGCGCCTCGGCACCCGCTGCGAGATCAAGAACGTGAACTCCCTGCGGTCGCTCGGGCGCGCCATCGACTACGAGGCCCACCGCCAGATCGAGCTGCTGGAGGCGGGCGAGACGGTGCGCCAGGAGACCCGCCACTGGAACGAGGACGACGGCCGCACCCACACGCTGCGTTCCAAGGAGGAGGCGGAGGACTACCGCTACTTCCCCGAGCCCGACCTCGTCCCCCTCGACCCCGGCGAGGCGTGGGTCGCCCGGATCGACGCCGAGCTACCGGCGCTGCCGGCCCAGCGCCGCGCCCGCCTGGCCGAAGCCGCGCGCCTGGACTCGACCGGCGGCGCGGTGGCCCTCGCGGTCGAGCGGAGCCTCGACGACATGGCCATCGACGCCATCGCCGCGGGCGGTGACCCGATCCGGGTCCTCACCCACGTCGAGCACAACCTCGCGGTGGAGGGCGCCGAGCGGCTGCCCGGCCCTCGGCTGGCCGCCCTGGTGGACATGGAGACCAGCGGCGAGCTGACCCCTACGCAGGCCAAGGTCGTGCTGGCCGAGATGGTCGAGACGGGCGCGCATCCCAAGGACATCGCCCAAGCCCACGGGTTCGAGGCCATGAGCGCCGACGCCGTGGCCGCGGCCGTCGACGGTGTCATCGCCGCGAACCCCGACGAGTGGACGCGGTTCCGCGAGGGCGACGACAAGGCCCGGGGCAAGCTGACCGGGTTCTTCGTGGGCCAGGTCATGGCCGCGACGCAGGGCAAGGCCGACGGCAAGGCGGTCACCACCCTCCTGCGCGAGCGGGCCGCCGCGGGCTGAGCCGGGCGCTCAGCGCAGGCCGACGGGCACGACCGTCCGCAGGTCGGCTTCGTCGGTCAGGAAGTACTCGGCCCGCGCGAATCCGCCCATGGCGGCCACCAGCGACGAGGGGATCGATTCCACCCGGGTGTTCAGACCGCGCACGTTGCCGTTGTAGAAGCGCCGGGCCGCGGCGATGCGGTCCTCGGTGTCGACCAGCTGGTGGTGCAGGTCCCGGAACAGCCGGTCGGCCCGCAGCACCGGGTAGGCCTCGGCCAGGGCCAGCAGGTGGCGTAGCCCGCTGGTGAGCTGGGCCTCGTCGGCGGCCTGCGCCGCCACCGAGGCCGAGGGCGCGACCGCCTGGTTCCGGGCGGCGGCCACCCTCTCGAACAGGGCCCGCTCGTGGGCGGCGTAGCCCTGGACCACCGCCACCAGTTGCGGGACCAGGTCGTGGCGCCGCACCAGCTCGACGTCGATCTGGCGCCACGACTCGGCCACCAGGTTGCGTTGGCGGACGAAGCGGTTGTAGCTGACCGCCGTCATCAGCAGCAGGAGGGCGACCCCGGCGAGGATGGCGACGCCCACGATCTGCGTGATGCTCACGCCGACCTCCACTTCACCCGCGGGGGTGCTTTGCCCCGGTCGGTCCACACGAAGTCCGGCAGGCGCTCGACCATGCCGGCCAGCAGGCTCAGGGTGTAGTCGACCCACTCCAGGTCCAGGCCCCCGTCGAGCGTGGCGACCAGGTAGCGGTTCCCGATCTGCACGGTGAGCGCCCGGGCATCCAGCAGGGCCTCCATGGTGCGGGCGTTCAGCAGGTCGTAGGCGAGGCGGACGTCGGCGGCGCGTACCCGGAAGGCCCGGTTGAACTCTTCGCTCTCGAGCTCGATGTCCTGGCCCCCGATCAGCCGGGCCGCCACGTCCATCAAGCGCTCCGCCCGGATGTGCACCCAGGGCAGGTCGACCGGGAGACCGATGGCGTAGGCGCCGGCCCGGTGGCTGGTGCGCTCCCTGCCCGATCCCGTCACCCACCGGTAGTCGAACACGACCGATGGGAGCCCGCCGTAGTGCCCGCGCATGACGTACCAGGCGTCCTGGTCGTGGCCCTCTCCGAACGGCTCGCCCCCGGCGATGCCCGCCCAGACGTCGTTCTCGGCGACGAAGCTCCACCCCCGGGACGCGGCGTACCGGGCCAGCGCCGCCTGCCGTTGGCGCTCCCACTGGCGCCGCACGTACCAGGCGACGATCGCGGCGACCCCGGCGACCGCCGCGAAGGCGCCGATGAGGAGGTTCCCGTTGCTCTCCAGCGTCACTCCCCGGTCGAGTGGCCCCAGATCATGCCAGACGTCGGGCCCCGATCCCTCGCGCGCCGGGGGCTACCGGGGCTGAGCGATCTCGTCGCGCTGGGGCAGGGTGGGGAGGGGTCCGGCATGGGTGGGGCCGGCCAGGATCTCGACCCACTTGGGGACGTTGCCGAGGACGGTGCCGTCGGGCAGGGTGACGTCGCCCATGTTGCCGTAGCGGACCCGGATGTCGCCGTAGCCGATGCGGATCCGGGCTTGCCCGAAGGAGATGGCCTTGGCCGCCCGCTCGGCCACCACGCCTTCGGCGAGGCCGGGGTTCTCGGCCCGGATCTTGGCGAACTCGGTCTGGAAGTTGATGAGGTTCTTCCACGCCAGCAGGCCGCCCATGTCGGTCGGGCCCCGGCCGAACTTGCGGATGTAGGCGTCGATCGCCGCCTTGAGCGACACGTCGGTCCAGCTGAAGCCCTGGGCCTTGAGCCGGACCCGGGCGCCGTTGGGCGTGCGGGCATTGGTGGGGTCGATGGTGAGGTGGGGCCCGCCCTTGGGGGCGCCCGAGGCGTCGGCCTCCACCTCGGCGAAGCCGTACCGGGTCCCGGTGGTGGAGTCGAGCAGCTCGCACTCCCAGCCGTGGCCCGTCGAGCGCATGTCGCCGGCGACGATCCGGCCGGGGGAGTCGACCACCACCTCGGTGGCAGTGGGGGGCGGCGGGCGGTAGGGCGAGGTCTCGTCGCTGGTCTCCATGGTGCCGGTGCCCCGGCCGGGGATCCGGTCGACGATCGCGCGGATCACCCCGTGGAAGACCCCGATGATCGTCACGTTGGCCAGCAGGTGCTGGTCCCACGGGCGGCCGGTGGCCAGGTTGGCCACCACTGTGCCGACGCCCGCGGCCCCCATGACCAGGGCGGTGCCGGCCACCAGCGACATCTCTGCGAACACCGCGCCGCCGGCCGCCGCGCCCACGAAGGCCCCGAGCAGGGCGGCATGGCCCACGCCGTCGTACCAGCGCTTGCCGGGGTTGGGGTCGAGCACGTTGCCGGTGATCTGGGCGGCGGCGAAGCCGGCGGCGCCCGCCGCGGCCCCGACGATCAGCGCGACGGCCAGGCCGGGCAGTGTGAACGGCGCGGCGGCGATGAGCAGCGCCACGCCCACGCCCACCGCGATCGACACCGCGATCCCCACCACGAGGCTGGCGACGAAGCGCCAGTCGGCCATGCCCTTGATGGCCTCCCAGGTGTCCGAGAGCTGGTCGGACACCCAGCTCTTGGCCCGCCCGAACCAGCTCTCCTGGGACCTGGCCGCCGACGCCATCGCCGCCGGCAGCTGCCCGAGCCTCTCGTCGCCCCGCCGGACCCCTTCGGTGGCGGCGTTCGCCAGCCCGCCCGCAGCCTCGCCCGCGCCCTGCTGCACCGAGGTGCGGACCTCGGCCACCCGGGCGTGGACCTGGCCGGCCACCCGGTCGAGGGCGCCGCGGGCCTGGTCGCGGCCCGCGGCCACCGTGGCGTCGACCTGGCCGCCCGCCGCGTCCACCACCTGAGCCAGCCCGGTCTCGGCGGTGGTGCCGAGGCTGTCCATGGTGGTGCGCGTCTCGGCCTGCCACGCGGTCCCGGCGTCCTCGGCCCCGCGCGATGCGTTGGACAACGTGTCGGCCAGCTCGTCGGTCTGGCTGTCGGCGGCCTGGTCGAGCCCCGGTCCCAGCCGGTCCAGCGGGGCCACGGCCTGCTCGCGGTCGGCGACCCCCACCCCGCCGGGTGGCTGCCCGCCGTCGTCGACCCCGCCGTCCCGGGGATGGCGCTGGAGCACCACGTCCGCTCCCGGCCCGCCACCCCCCGGGCCGCGCTCGCCGGTCACCATGGCGGTGAGCTGGTCGATGGCGTCGCGGCCCGACTGGTCCAGCAGGGCGCCCGCCTGGCCGGCCAGGTTGGCCTGGGCGACCAGGCCGGTGGCCAGCGCGGCGTCGAGGCTGGCCTCGCCCTCGGCCCGCAGGGCGATGCCCCGGCCCTCGGCCGCCTGGTCGACGTTGTCCACCTCGCGCAGGGCGCCGCTGCGGGCTGCGTCCAGGTGCTGCTCGCCCTGGCGGGTGACCGAGCCGACGCCGTCGCCCACCGAGCCGAACAGGCTGCGGATGCCGTCGGAGCTGCCCTGGCCGATCTCGCCGACGCCCTTGACGGTGGGCTCGGCCTCCTCGCCCACCTGCTCGCGGGCCTGCCCGGTCTGCTCGCCGATCTGGACGGCCAGATCGTCGCCGCCGCCCCGCAGCTTGCGGGCGAACCGCTGAGCCACGTCGGTCACGGCCTCGGCCTTGCGCTGGGCGAGGTCCTCGTCCTCCTCGGTGCGCCGGTGGTCCTGCGCCGCCGAGCGACCCAGGGCCAGGGCGCGCTCGGCCAGGTCACCGGCGTGCTGGCGGGTCCGGGCCGCCTCCCGCGTGCCGGCCTCGGCCACCTGCCGGTCGGCGTCGCCGAAGATCGTGCGGGCCTCCTCGGTGCCGCGGTCGATGTTCTCGCCCAGGCGG
>JBKPRV010000378.1:0-12437 GCA_046734715.1 Actinomycetota bacterium
GGCGACGTCCACCTCGCCGGTGGCCAGCGCCATACGGGGCCGCCCGGTGGTGCCCAGCGCGGCGGCCACCCGTACCGCGGCCAGGGCCGCGTCGGCGGCCACGTGGAACGCGGCCACCAGCGGGCCGGGGGCGTCCTCGCCGGCCACCACCGCGCCGCCCGCCTCCTCCACGAGGGCGCGCGCCCTCGCCGTGTCGCCGGGGGTGCTGTCGATGCGCAGGACCGTCTGGACCTCGGGCACTGCTCCTCGGATGGTCACATGAGCGACGGAACCAGGGCCTCGATGAGGCTGGGGCCTTCCGTGGCCAAGGCCCGGCCGAGCTGCTCGGACAGCTCCTCGCCGGTGGTGGCCCGGGTGGCGGGCACGCCCAGGCCGGTGGCCAGGGCGACGAAGTCCATGTCGGGGCGGGACAGGTCGAGCAGGTCCTTGGCCTTGGGCCCGCCGGCTCCGGCGCCCACGCGGTCGAGCTCCATGTTGAGCACCGCGTACGAGCGGTTGTTGAACACGATCGTGACCACGTCCAGGCCCTCGCGGGCCTGGGTCCACAGCGACTGGATCGTGTACAGGGCGCTGCCGTCGGCCTCGAGATTGATGACCTGGCGGTCGGGGCAGGCCACGGCCGCGCCGGTCGCCACCGGCATGCCCTGGCCGATGGCCCCGCCGGTCAGGCACAGCCAGTCGTGGCGGGCCGCGCCCGCGGTGAGGCCGGGGGTGAACAGGCTCGACGTGTTGCCCTCGTCCGACACGATGGCGGCCTCGGGCATCAGGGCGGCGACGGCCTGGGCCACGGTCTGGGCGGTCAACTCGCCGGTTGGCAGGTCGGGCCGGGATGCGGGCTGGCGGGTGGCGCCGTCGGCGGGGGCGCCGAGCACCTCGGCGAGGGCCTCCAGCGCCCCGGGCGCGTCCGTGTCCGCGGCGGCGAGCACGTGCACCTCGCAGCCGTCGGGGACCAGGTAGCCGGCCTTGCCCGGGTAGGCGAAGAAGCTGACCGGTGCCTTGGCGTCCACCAGCACCAGGTGGCGGAGGCCGTCGAGCTGGTGGGCCGCGAACTCGGCCAGGTAGGCGAGCCGGTCGATGCCGGGGATGCCCTCGCCCCGCTCCAGGCGGGTGGGGAAGGTCTCGGCCAGCACGCGGGCGCCGGTGGCGTTGGCCACGCGGCTGGCGGCCACCAGGCCCGCCTCCCGCAATGCGGTGCCCCCGAGGAACAGGCCGCAGGGCTCACCCGAGCGCAGGGCCTTGGCCACCGCGTCGACCGCATCGGCGTCGGCCGCCGTGCGGCCGCGGGCCGGGAGCGGGTCGGCAGCCACTCCGCCCGGCGACCAGCTCACGTCGGCCGGCAGCACCAGCGTGGCCACCTGGCCGGGCGGGCCCTGGGCCGCGGCCACCGCCTCGGCCGCGTCCCGGCCGATCTCGCCCGGGCTCTGGGTCCAGCGCACCCAGCCGGGCGACACGTTGCGGGCCACGGTCTCGATGTCCGATTCCAGCTGGGCGTCGTACTGCTTGTGGTAGGTGGCGTGGTCGCCGACGATGTTGACCACCGGCGTGCGGGCTTTGCGGGCGTTGTGCAGGTTGGCGAGGCCGTTGCCCAGGCCGGGTCCCAGGTGGAGCAGCGTGGTGGCGGGCCTGCCGGCCATGCGGGCGTAGCCGTCGGCCGCCCCGGTGGCGACGCCCTCGAACAGGGCCAGCACGGCCCGCATCTCGGGCACCGAGTCGAGCGCGGCCACGAAGTGCATCTCCGAGGTGCCGGGGTTGCTGAAGCAGGTGTCGACGCCGCAGGCGAGCAAGGTTCGGATGAGCGCCTGGGCGCCATTGGGGCCCTCGGGGCCCCTCGGGCCATCGGTGTCGGTGGCGTCGGTCATGTTCGTGCGGGCTCCGCGGGGTCGAGGATGGTGCCGGGGTTGAGGATGCCGTGGGGGTCGAAGGCGGCCTTGATGCGGCGCATGAGGTCGATCTTGATCGGGTCCTCCAGCTCCAGGAAGTAGCCGGCCTTCTCGGTGCCGAGGCCGTGCTCGCCCGTGATGGCGCCGCCGAGCGCCACGCCCGCCCCGAGCAGAGCGTGCAGGACGCGGGCCCGGATCTCCGGGTCCTTCTGGAACACGGCCATGTGGACGTTCCCGTCGCCGGCGTGGCCGCAGCCCGCGATCCAGGCCCGGTGCTCGGAGGCGATCTCGTTGACCCGGGCCATGTAGGCGGGCACCGAGGCCCGGGGCACGACCACGTCGATGATGTCGTCCGCCCCGTTGGCCTTCGCCACCCAGAACGCCTTCTCCCGGGCGTCGATCAGGCCCGCGGCCGCGCCGGGCGGCAGGTGGTAGACGTCGATGGCGCCGAGCTCGTGGAGCATCTCGGACACCGTGTGGGCGTCCTCGTCCAGCCGGTCGGCGTGGGTGCTCTCCAGCGCCACCACCAGGTAGGCCAGCGCCGCCTCCTTGACCTCGGCGGGGATGCCCAGGTCCAGGCCCACGAACTGGGTGGCGGCCGCCATGGTGAGCATGTCGATGTACTCGAGGATGAGCGGGCCCACCCCGCTGCGCACCAGGGCGGGCACCGCGCTGGTCACCTGATCGAGCGTCGAGAACGGCGCCAGCACCGTGGTCTGGTGCTCGGGCCGGGGGTACACCTTGAGCAGCGCGCGGGTGACGAGGGCCAGGGTGCCCTCGGAGCCGATGATCAGCTGGGTGAGGTCGTAGCCGGTGGAGGACTTCACGACCTTGCCCCCGCAGCGGATGACCTCGCCCGAGGCCAGCACCGCTTCCACGCCCAGGACGTGGTGGCGGGTCACCCCGTACTTCACCGCCCGCATGCCACCGGCGTTGGTGCCCACATTGCCGCCCAGGCTGGCGCTGTACTCGCCCGGGAACACGGGGTAGACGAGCCCGAGGGGCGCCAGCTCGGCGTCGAGCTGCTCCAGGCGCACGCCGGGCTCGACGGTCACGATGAAGTTCTCCCGGTCGATCTCGACGATGGCGTTCATGCGCTCGAACGAGACGACGATCCCGCCCTCCGCGGGGATGCACGCACCCGACAGGCCGGTCCCCGACCCCCGGGCGGTGACGGGCACCCCGAGACGGTCGGCCGCCCGCAGCACGGCGGCCACGTGGTCGGTGGTGCCCGGCAGGACCACAGCGACGGGCTTGACGGGCGTGGCGGTCAGGGCCTCGTCGTGGGTGTAGTCCTCGCTGACCGCGTCTCCGGCCAGGACCCGGTCCGCGCCGACGGCGGCGACCAGCTCACCGACCAGGTCGACACCGTCACCCGTCATGCCTCGTCCCCCTCCGACCGCGAGCCCGCGGAGCGACCCTAGCGGCCTACTCGGCAAGCCGCCTCTGGACTCCTCAGCAGTCGAGCGTCGCCGCCGCGACCGTGCACATCTCGTGCCGGCGCTCGGCACGCAGCGCGCCGAGGCGCCGCACCAGCATCGACTTCGGAAAGGGCCGCAGGTTGTCGAAAGCGGCCACGGAGGCGAGCGGGAGGCCCTCATCCTTCCCGAGTGGTAACTCGCTGGGGATCCCGCGCGCCCGGCTGGTGACCGGCGCGACCAGCACTCGGGCCATCACGTGGTTGGCGGCGTCCCGGCTGACAACGAGGAACGGTCGGCCCTTCTCGTCCGGTGCTTCGCCCCACCACAGTTCCCCGCGAGCTACCACCACTTCTCCCACGGCTCATCGTTGATGGAGTCGATCGCGAGTCTGGTGGCCTCGGCGATCTCGTCGGCCGTGTCGGGGTGTCGAGCGAATCCCTCTGCGAACGCGGCGTCGATCCGTTGCCGTTCGCTCGACCGGACCAACGCCTCGATGCCATGGCGCACGGCCTCGGACCGGTTGTCGAACGCCCCTCTCGCGACCAGTGCGTCCAGTTCGGCCACCAGGCGATCGGGCAGCTTGACCGCGATCTGGGTTGTCATGCGTTGAGCATACCGATTGACATCACCATGCGTATGGCACCGCGAGGGTCACAATGAGGGCATGACAAGACTCACGCACGACGAGACCGAGGCCCGGTTGGAGGAGATCCCCGGGTGGGGGATCGCCGACGGGGCCCTCCACCGGGAGATCGAGCTCCGCAACTTCGTCGAAGCGTTCGGGTTCATGACCATGGTGGCCATCGAGGCCGAAAAGCTGAACCACCACCCCGACTGGTCCAACTCGTGGAACAAGGTGGTGATCGACATAGCCAGCCACTCGGAGGGCGGCATCACCGAGCAGTGCTTCGCGCTGGCCGCGGCCGTCAACAAGGCACTGGGCGAGTAGCTCTCCCAGCTACGACGAGACTTGCTCGTCGAGGCCCTGGAGCAGCGTGTTCCAGGACAAGGTGGCGCACTTGATGCGCACCGGGAACTTGACCACGCCGCGCAGGGCCTCCAGGTCGCCCAGCTTGACGTTCTCGTCCTCGGTGGCGGGCTCGTGGCCATCGCCGTCGAGGCCGTCACCGTCGAGGGACTGCTCGTGGATCGACATCATGCCCTTGAACGCCCGGGACAGGGCGCGGACCTCGCCGAGGGTCTTGCCCTTGACGGCCGAGGACATCATCGAGGCCGACGACTGGCTGATGGAGCAGCCCTGGCCGCCGATGCGGATGTCGCGCACCACGTCGTCCTCGACGTCCAGGTAGAGCACGATCTCGTCCCCGCAGAGCGGGTTGAAGCCCTCGACCCGGGTGGCGGGGGGCGAGCTCAGCTCGCCGCGGTTCCGCGGGTTGCGGTAGTGGTCGAGGATGATCTCTCGGTAGAGGTCTTCGAGGCCGGGCATGCGGGTTTCGATCCTATCGGCGGGCCTCACGGCCCGAAGAAGTCCGCCGCCGCCACGATGGCGTCGCCCAGGGCGTCGACGTCGGACTCGTCGTTGTAGACGTACAGGCTGGCGCGGGCCGTGGCGGCGACGCCCAGCTCCTTCATCAGCGGCTTGGCGCAGTGGTGGCCGGCCCGCACGCACACGCCCCGCTCGTCGAACACCTGCGTGAGGTCATGCGGGTGCAGGTCGCGGTAGGTGAACGACATCACGCCGCCGCGCTCGGCCGGCTCGGACGGCCCGTGGATGACCAGGTCGCCGCCGAAGCGCTCGGTGAGGCTGCGCAGGGCATAGCCGGTCAGCGCCGCCTCGTGGGTGCGGACCGCCTCCATGCCCAGGGTGCGTAGGTAGTCGACGGCCGCGCCCAGGCCCACCGCTTCCGCGATGGGCGGCGTGCCCGCCTCGAACTTCCAGGGCAGCTCGTTGGGGATGAACCCCTCCTTGGTGACGTTGAGGATCATCTCGCCGCCGGTGAGGAAGGGCGGGGTGGCGTCGAGGATGGCCTCGGTGCCCCACAGCACGCCGATCCCGGTGGGGCCGAGCATCTTGTGGCCGGTGAAGGCGGCGAAGTCGGCGCCCCAGGCCCCGACGTCGGTGGGCAGGTGGGGCACGTACTGGCTCGCGTCGATCACGGCGATGGCGCCGGCGTCGTGTGCCACCTGCACGAGGCGCTCGACCGGGTTGATGGTGCCGAGCACGTTGGACATGGCCGCGAACGACACCACCCGGGCGCCGTCCACCAGGCGGTCGAGATCGGTGAGATCGAGGTGGCCGTCGGGCCCGACCGGGATCCAGCGCAGCTCGATGCCGATCTCGGACACCAGCTGGTGCCAAGGGACGATGTTGGCGTGGTGCTCCAGCTCGGTGATGACCACCGGGTCGCCGGCCCGCAGGTTGGCCCGGCCCCAGGCCTTGGCCACGAGGTTGAGCGCCTCGGTGGCGTTCTTGGTGAAGACCACCTCGCGGTCGGAGGAGGCGCCGATGAAGCGGGCGACCTTGGCCCGCGCGCCCTCCAGCGCGGCGGTGGCCTCCTCCGCGATCAGGTAGGTGCCGCGGTGGACGTTGGCGTTGGACTGCTCGTAGAAGCGATCGATGGCGTCGAGGACCGCACGTGGCTTCTGCGACGTGTTGGCGGAGTCGAGGTACACGAGCGGCCGCCCCCGCACCACCCGTTCGAAGATGGGGAAGTCCTTCTTGATGCGCTCGACGTCGAGCGCATCGGTCGGAGTCGGTTCGGTCACGACGCTGTCACCTCTGCCACCTCTGGTCCGGCGGCGCCCCGCCAGGATTCATAGCCCTCACGCTCCAGCCGCTCGGCCAGGTCGGGACCGCCGCTGTCGACGATCCGGCCGTCCATGAGGATGTGCACCCGATCGGGCTGCAGATAGTTCAGCAGCCGCTGGTAGTGCGTGATGGTTAGGACCCCCAGGTCCGGGCGGTCCCTACGCACCTCATCGACACCCCGGGCCACGACCTTGAGCGCGTCGATGTCGAGACCGGAGTCGGTCTCGTCGAGGATGGCGACCTCAGGCTCGAGGATGGCCATCTGCAGGATCTCGTTGCGCTTCTTCTCGCCGCCCGAGAAGCCCTCGTTGAGGTAGCGGTCGGCGAAGGACGGGTCCATGTCCAGCCGCTGCATCCACTCCATGATGGCGAGCCGCAGCTCCAGCACCGAGAGGTCGATGCCCTTGCGGGCGGACAGGGCCTGGCGCAGGAAGTTGATGACGGAGACCCCGGGGATGGCCTGCGGGTACTGGAAGGCCAGGAAGACGCCCGCCTTGCCCCGGACGTCGATGTCCCACCCCGTGATGTCGTCGCCGCGGAACAGGATGCGGCCCTGCGTGACCTCGTACTCGGGGCTGCCGAGCAGGGTGTTGGCCAGGGTGGATTTGCCCGAGCCGTTCGGCCCCATGAGGGCGTGGAGCTCGCCCGCCCCGATGGTGAGGTCGACGCCCCGGAGGATCTCGCCGCTCTCCGTCCCGTTGCCGTTCACGCTCACGGCGCGGACGTGCAGGTCCTCGATCTGGAACAGGGGAGTGGCGGACATGTCTCCAGTGTATTCGCACTACGCGGATAGGAGAAATACCTGTGGCGTTGGCCCGGGCCGGGGATAAGGTCCCGACGATGGCGGCTCCGGCAGTGCCTCCGGGCAGTCTGGTGACACTGGTGGAGGGAGCCGCCTTCTGCCTCAGCCGCCTCGACGGCGACATCGGCGGAGGCACCACCGGACTCTACGTGGCCGATCGGCGGGTGCTGTCACGCTGCTCCCTGCGGGTCAACGACGGGGTGCCCGAGCCGGTCGACCACGTGCTCGAGGACCCCGCCTCGGCCACCTTCGTGTCGCGGGCCGCAGGCGCCTCGCCCCGCGACCCTGGCCCCATCGTGGTGCGGCGGCGCACGCTGGGCCACGGCCTGCGGGAGGACATCGACGTGCGCAACGTGGGCGCCGAGCCCACCTACGTCGAGGTCGAGCTGGCGCTGGACGCCGACATGGCCGCCGCCGCGGCCGTGCGCGCCGGCCGGGTCGACGTCGACGAGGTCGAGCCCGTCTCCGGCGGGCCAGGCGAGCTGCTGCTGGTGCGGGGCCGGGGCACCGCCCGGGTCGGCTGCCGGGTCACCGCCTCGCCCGGGGTGGTGATCGCGGGCGGCACCCTGCGCTGGGAGACGATCATCCCCGCCCGCGGCACCCGTACGGTGACCCTGACGGTCGCCCCCATGGTCGAGGGGACCGAGCAGCTTCCGAGCCAGGTCGAGGCGAGCGGCAGCCGCAGCGAGTCGGCTCGCCGGCTGGCCCGGTGGCAGCGGGGGGTGCCCCGGGTGGCCAGCGACCACGCACCGCTGGTGGCCGCGGTGCGCAGCAGCGCCCGCGACCTCGGGGCCCTCCAGGTGCTCGACCCCGACTTCCCGGAGCGGGCGGTCGTCGCCGCGGGCGCGCCCTGGCACCTGGGCCTGCACGGGCGTGACGCCCTGCTCACCGCGTGGATGAGCCTGATCGTCGACCCCGAGCTGGCGCTGGGCACGCTGGAGACCCTGGCGCGGTTCCAGGGCACCGAGGTCGACGAGCGCACCGAGCAGGAGCCCGGTCGCATCCTGGACCGGCTGCATTTCGGGGTGGCCGGCTTCGGCACCGGCAGCCATGCCGTCACCTACGGCTCGGTCGACGCCACGCCGCTGTTCGTCATGCTGCTGGGCGAGCTGCGACGGTGGGGCCTGGCGCCCGAGGTGGTCGACCGCCTGCTGGGCCACGCCGACCGGGCCCTGGAGTGGATCACCGAGTACGGCGACCGGGACGGCGATGGTTACGTCGAGTACCAGCGGCCCACCGACCGGGGCCAGCGCCACCAAGGCTGGAAGGACTCCGAGTCGCCCATCCGCTTCCCCGACGGCCGCGAGGCGGAGGGCCCGCTGGCCCTGGCCGAGGTCCAGGGCTACGTGTACGCGGCCTACGTGGCCCGGTCCCACTTCGCCACCGAGGCGGGCGACGAGGCCGCGGCCGAGCACTGGCGGGCCCGGGCGCTGGCGCTAAAGGCGGCGTTCAACCGCGACTTCTGGGTCGAGAGCACGGGCTGGTTCGCGCTGGCGCTGGACGGCGACAAGCAGCCGATCCCCTCCCTGGCCTCCAACGTGGGCCATTGCCTGTGGACCGGCATCGCGGACGAGGACAAGGCCGCGGTGCTGGTCAAGCTGCTGCTGTCCGACGACCTGTTCTCGGGCTGGGGCGTGCGCACGCTCGCCGCCTCGATGGGCGGCTACGACCCGCTCGGGCTGCACACGGGGGCGGTGTGGCCCCACGACAACGCCGCCTGCGCCGCGGGCCTGGTCCGCTACGGGTTCGTGGAGGAGGCCCACCGGCTGGTGCTCGCCCAGCTCGACGCGGCGCAGGCCGCCGGCGGCCGGCCCAGCGTGCTGTGCGGCTTCGACCGGGAGGACGTGCGGGCGCCCGTGCGGTTCCCCGACGACTGCGAGACCCGGGCGACGTCGGCCGCCGCCCCGCTGTGGCACCTGCGCTCGCTGCTGCGCCTCGATCCGTACATCCCTCAGGGCAAGCTGTGGCTGTCGCCGGTGCTGCCCGAGGCCATGGGCCGGTTGCGGGTCGAGCGCATCCCGCTCATGGGAGGCACGGTCACGGTGACCGTCGAGGGCGATCGGGTCGAGGTCGAGGACCTGCCGCCGGGCGTGGAGATGATCGCGGAGCCGAGGAGGCCCTTGGCCCGAGGGGCCTGACCGGGCTATTGTCCACTAATACACTCGGAATAGTGGGTAAAGCTCTTGCTGGAGGTCGGGGTTCGTGCGGCGCTTGCTCGTGTTCGCCCTAGCCGGGCTGATCGGCCAACTCGTGGACGGCTCGCTGGGCATGGCCTTCGGGGTCACCACCTCTACCGTGCTGCTCTCCAACGGCTTCTCGCCCGCGGTGGCCTCGGCCAGCGTGCACCTCGCCGAGATCGGCACCACGTTCACGTCGGGCCTGTCCCACTGGAAGTTCGGGAACGTGAACTGGCGCCTGGTAGCCCGCATCGGCATCCCTGGAGCCATCGGGGCCTTCGCGGGCGCCACCGTGCTCAGCAACATCACCAGCGCCTGGCTGAAGCCGGCGGTGGCGGTGGTGCTGCTCGGCCTGGGCACGCTGGTGATCGTGCGCTCGGTCCGCGGCGACCTCCGAGGTGAGCGCCATGACCCGGGCCACCTCCGCGCCCGCCTCCTGGCGCCCCTAGGGCTGTCGGCTGGCTTCCTCGACGCGGTGGGCGGGGGCGGCTGGGGTCCGGTGGCCACGCCCACGCTGCTGGCCGCGGGGCGAATTCATCCCCGCTATGTGATCGGATCGGTGTCGGCGGCCGAGCTGCTGGTGACCCTGGCCGCCAGCCTGGGGTTCCTTCTCGGGCTGGGCGGCGAGGGCATCGAGGCCCCGCTGGTGCTCGCCATCCTGGCCGGCGGCGTGGTGGCCGCTCCACTGGCGGCCTGGCTGGTGCGGCACGCCGACGCCTCGGTGCTGGGCGTCGTCGTGGGCACGCTGCTGCTCATCACCAACGCTCGCACGATCATGCTGGAGCTCGGCACGCCCGGCCCGGTCCGGCTGGCCGCGATCGTCGCCCTCGCCGCGGTCGGCGCCTCCATCACCCTACGGGTCCGGCGCGTCTCGCAGGTCCTCCTTCCAGGCCCGGAAGCGGGTGTGGCGGGTGCCGCTGGGACCGACCCCGTCGCCTTCCCCGTCGGGATACAGCCGGAAGGTGTAGCTGAGCGCTAGGTCGTCGGCCCGGGCCACCCAGTAGCGGGCGTCGGCGCCCGCGGCCGGGCCGGCCCGCCACAGCAGCCAGGGACCGATGCGTCGCTTGTAGTCGGCCACCGGCCGGCTCGGCAGGTCGTCGCCCAGGCGGCGGAGCTCGTCAGGGGCCTCGACCCAGGCCGAGGCGGGGATGTTGCGGTCCCGCACCGGGGTGGCGGGGAGGTCCTCGGTGTGGACCGGGGTCTCGTCGTAGGGGCGCTGGTCGTAGCGGAGGGCGTCGGGCACGGTCACCAGCCCCGATCGATCCACTCCTGGAGGTGGGGGATCTCGGTGGCCAGCGTGGTGGGGTCGCCGTGCCCCGGCAGCACCCGGGTCTCGCCCGGCAGCGTGAACAGGCGGTCCTCGATGGAGCGGATGATGGTGGGGAAGTCGCCGCCCGGGAACGTGGTGTTGCCGGGGCCTCCGGGGAACAGCGTGTCGCCGCTGAACAGGACCGGCGCGCCCTCCACCAGGAAGCACATCGAGCCGGGAGTGTGCCCGGGCGTGTGGATGGTGTGCAGCCGCAGCCGGCCCACCTCGATCACGGATTCGTCATCCAGGATCTGGTCGTAGGACGGCAGCATGTCGGCGTCCTCGGCGGTGACGTGGACGTCATAGCCGGCGTCCCGCATCTGCGGGACCGCCTGGATGTGGTCCCAGTGGCCGTGGGTCTCCAGCACGGAGCGCACGCCCAGGCCCTGTGCCAGGTCGAGGAGCTTGTCGTGCTCGTTGGCCGCGTCGAGCAGTACGGCGTCGCCCGTCTCGGTGCATCGCAGCACGTAGACGTTGTTGTCCATGGGCCCGACGACCAGCTTGTGGACGTCGAAACCGTCGCCGGTGTGGAAGAGCGTGGCCATGCCGCCAGTCTGCCGTACGACGTCCTCTGACGCGCCCGGTGACTGGTCACCGAACGTGATGTATCAACCTCTCACAGGGATGTGACATATTTCACGCCATCTGGGGTCTTGTCCATCCGACGTTTTCATGACGAAACTGCAACCGCTCATGCCCACCGCAGAGCGCCCCGAGTTGGGCGACGGGCCGACCGCCACGGCCACAGCGTCGCTTGCAGAGGCGAGCCGGTTCAGGTCTTGGGGAGAAGCCCTGGACCGGCCGCCCCGGGGTTTCTTTTCTCGTTTTGGGCTAAGGCTCGACGGGCGAGCGGACGTCGAACCCGAGGGCGGCCGCCGCGGGGATCTGCCGGTGGTCGAACGTGAGGTACGTGGTGGGCCGCGGGAGGCGATCGGCGGCGGCCAGGTGGATCGCGTCGACCGTGCGCAGCCCGTAGGTGGCGCCCAGCTCCACCGCGTGAGCCAGGCAGCGATCGTCCACGGGGATCACCACGAAGGCGTCCCAGTCGTCCCTCAGGCGCCCCCACATGCGCTCATGCTGGCCGGGCGTCACCGCCAGGCCGTGCAAGGCCAGCAGCGCCTCGGAGCGGGCCAGGGCAGACGCGCACCAGACGCCGTCCGCACCCATGGCGTCGAGCACCAGGTCGCGCCCCGGTCCGTGCACATAGCGGCGCACCAGGGCCGAGGTGTCGACGAACAGGGTCACGTCAGCGCCCCGGCTGACGTGCCGAGGAAACGGTCACGTCAGCGCCCCGGCTGACGTGCCGAGGAAACGGTCACGTCAGCGCCCCGGCTGACGTGCCGAGGAGAGGGTCACGTCACCGGCCCCGCAGCTCGTGCAGCACGCCGTCGACGCGGATGTCCACCGGGGCGTCCTCGGGCGCGGGCGGGCCGGGCCGGTCCCGCCGGCCGGGGGGCGCGGCCAGGCCCGCGGCCACGAGGTCGTCCACGGTGAGGGCGATCGCGCCCTCCAGGGGGCCGAGCTGTGCCACGGGGGCCCCGTCCACGGTGACCACCACCCGCTCGCCCCCGGCGGCCCGCCGAACCACGGCGGCGACGTTGTTGCGCAGCTCCCGGATGCCGACCCGTTCCATCGGCGCACCGTAGCACGCGTGTACACAGGGACGGTGGACAGCCTCCCGGGCCGGGCCTAGCGTGCCTGCCATGAACTTCGCCTTCTCCGAGGAGCAGGAGGAGCTGCGGCGGATCACCCGGCAGTTCCTCGAGTCGAAGTCGCCCGAGACCGAGGTCCGGCGGCTGATGGACACCACCGACGGCTACGACCCGGCGGTGTGGGCGCAGATGGCCGGCGAGCTCGGCCTGCAGTCGCTCACGATCCCCGAGGAGTACGGGGGCCAAGGCTACACCTACGTCGAGCTCACGGTCGTGCTGGAGGAGATGGGCCGGGCGCTGCTGTGCGCGCCGTTCTTCTCGACCGTCGTCCTGGCCGCCAATGCCCTGCTGCTGTGCGGCGACGACGCGGCGCAGCGTGACTACCTTCCCCGGATCGCCAGTGGCGAGATGATCGCCACCCTCGCC
>JBKPRV010000379.1:0-3101 GCA_046734715.1 Actinomycetota bacterium
TAAGAGACAGACCAGTGGGTGAACTCCTACAAGCGCCTGGTCGTGGGGTACGAGGCCCCGATCTATGTGTCGTGGGCCCGCAACAACCGCTCGGTCATCGTCAACGTCCCGCCCATCAAGCGGGGCGAGTCCGAAAGCGCCCGCCTCGAGTTCCGTGCCCCCGACCCCGCCTGCAACCCGTATCTGGCCTTCTCGGTGATCCTGGCCGCCGGACTCAAGGGGATCGAGGACGGCTACGACATCCCCGCCGAGGTGTCGGACAACCTCTACCAGCTGACCGCGGAGGAGCACATGGCGGAGGGCATCGACTCGCTGCCCGGGTCGCTCTCCGACGCGCTCGACGTGATGGAGGGGTCGGAGCTCATGGCCGAGGCGCTGGGGGAGCACGTGTTCGAGTGGTTCATCCGCAACAAGCGGGCCGAGTGGACCGACTACAAGACCCAGGTGACCCAGTTCGAGCTCGATCGCTACCTCGGCCGGCTGTGACGGCCTGAGCCGACGAGCCCACGAACGGCGCATGGAACCTCTCCTCATCTATCCCGACCCGGTGCCGCCGGAGCTGGCCCAGGCCCTCGACCTGGCCGGCTACCCGTGGAAGGCCATCGGCGACGAGCGCTCCGCGGTGCGGGCCGAGCCCGACGACGGCTGGGCCGGCGGCGTGATCGTCGCGGCCCTCGAGCCCGACCGCGCCTTCGCCCTGTGCCGGGCGCTGCGCAAGCGCGACCTGCCGCTGGAGCCGCTGCTGCTGCTGGTGTCGGGCGCCCAGCTGGGGGACCTGGAGCTGCGTGACGACCTGTTCGACGACTTCTGCCTCTACCCGTTCCAGCCGCTGGAGCTGGAGGCCCGGCTCAAGCACCTGTTCTGGCGGACCGGCCGCGGCACCCGCCCCGAGCTGGTGGAGTACGGCCCGCTCGTCCTCAACCTCGAGACCTACCAGGCGGCGATCGAGGGTCACCCGCTCGACCTCACGTACATGGAGTACGAGCTGCTCAAGTTCCTGGCCTCCCACCCGGGCCGCGTCTTCACCCGGGAGACGCTGCTGTCACGGGTCTGGGGCTACGAGTACTACGGCGGTGCCCGCACGGTCGACGTGCACATCCGCCGCCTGCGGGCCAAGCTCGGCGAGGAGCACGCCAACCTGATCCAGACGGTCCGCTCCGTCGGCTACCGCTTCGGCCAGTCCCGCTGGGGTGTCTAGCGGTTGAGCTCGATCAGCTCGCTGCCCTCGTAGCGCTGCTCGGCGTCGGCCTTCAGCGACCAGCCGAGCGCGCCGGCGACCAGGGTCAAGCTCATGATGATGATCACGGGTAGGACCAGGAGCACGATCACGATGAGGACTGCGCCGAGCATGGGGCCATCATCCCCCGACGTGGGCCCACGCCTCCACTTCGACCAGCGCGCCGAGCGGTAGCTCGGAGATGCCGACGGCGGAGCGGGCCGGGCGGTGGTCGCCGAAGACGGCGATGTAGGCCTCGTTCATCTGGGCGTAGTCGCTCATGTGGCGCAGGAACACCGTGGTCTTGACCACGTCGGACAGCTGGGCGCCCTGGGTGGCGAGCTGGGCCTCCAGGTTGCGCAGGCTCTGGGTCACTTCTCCGGTGATACCACCGGAGACGATGCGGCCGTCGGCCATGCCGACCTGGCCCGACACGACGAGCCATTCGCCGGCGCGCACGATCGGGGTGTAGGGGCCGACAGACTTCGGTGCCTCGGTCATGCGGGGACCGTACCCGAGCGAGGAAGCCCTAGCGGCGGGAGCGGGGGAGCAGACCGGTCGGCCACTCGGTGGGGCAGCCCTGGGCCCGCCACGTGGCGGCGGCGACCGCGGCGAAGACAGCGTCGGAGGCGTTGACCGGAGCGCCGTCGCCGGACTCCGCGTCGATCTCGATGCCGACCGGCGGCATGTCGACGGCGCGCAGGATGCCGAAGCTGCGGATGGTGAGGTCGTGGACGTCCCCGGACTCGTCCACGGCCAGACCCTCGGAGCAGACCCAGCCCAGGCCCATGTGGGCGGCGCCGACGCAGTACGAGCGCAGGACGATCTCGTCCAGCACGGGGCCGCAGCCGGACACCCGCACCTCGATGCGAGGATCGTCGCCGAAGTGCACCCGAGCGTGGGCCTCGGCTCCCTCCGGCGAGCGCACGGTGGCCGAGCCAGGGGCGGCGGGGCTCACCGCGGCCAGCAGGACCGCGGCCTCGGCCCAGCCCGCGGCGCGCAGGTCCGTCGAGGTCGGCGGCCCGGAGACCGGCACCTCCTCGACCACCAGGCCCGGGGCCACGGCGGCGATGGCCGCAGCGATGCCCGGCGTCGCCGCCACCCGGAGGACACCGGTCCCGTCGGGGCGCATGCCACCGCCGACCGGAGGGCGCTTGGGGCCGAGGCGGACCGCATCCTCTCGGCTGAGGAGGGCGCGCACGGCGCGGCCGTGGGCGTCGGCCAGCGTGCGGGCCGCTTCGCTCACCAGGGACGACAGCTTCCCGCCGAAGGCACCGCCGTTGGCCAGCGGGGTGACCGGGGTGCCGCCGGGGGCGCACCACGCCGCGTCCAGCTCCAGGTAGCCCGGCTCGACCCACGTCGTGCGCAAGGTCGCGGCCCAGTCGCCCGGTGGGAGGTCGATGGGGTGCCGCAGCTCGGCGGTGGTGCGCCGACCCTGCACCTTGCCTGCCGCCTGCCGGGCCTCGGCCAGCGTCTCGGCTACCACCCACTCGCCCCGGGTGTCGAGCACGGCGACCAGGGCGCCGTCCGGGGCGGTGTCGTCGGCGAAGCCGCCGTGGCCCAGCGCCACGTCCGGGCCCACCCGCTGCGGTGAGCGGCCCTCGATCGTCGCCCGTCGCGACGCGGCCGCGAGATCGCGCGACGCGGTGGGCGCGCCCGCGGCGTGGGCCGACCAGGCGTCGAGGATGGTCCGCCAGCCGGTGCACCGGCACAGATGGGCCAGCAGGGCCTGCTCGACCGCGGGCTCCGCGGCGCCAGGAGAGCGGGAGGCGAGGCCGGCCAGCCGCATGACGATCCCCGGGGTGCAGAAGCCGCATTGGCTGGCGCCGGTGGAGCAGAACGCTTCGCCCCAGGCCGCGGACTCGCCCGCCGGCAGCCCGTCCAG
>JBKPRV010000380.1:0-12991 GCA_046734715.1 Actinomycetota bacterium
ACCTGGGGTCGCGGGCCTCGACGGACAGCGGGCCCCCGGAGGTGCGGGCCCTGGCGACGTCGTTCGACACCATGGCCGGCCGCATCGAGCACATGGTCGCGGCCCAGCGGTCCTTCGCCGGCGATGCCTCCCACCAGCTCCGCACGCCGCTGACCGCGCTGCGACTGCGGATCGAGCAGGCCGCCGACCTGGTGGAGGAGGACCCGGCGGCCGCCCGCCGCCGCCTCGACGCCGCCGCGAGCGAGCTCGACCGCCTCGCCCGGCTGACCGACGGGCTGCTGACCTTGGCCCGGGCGGATGCCGAGGCCGAGGCCGTGCCGGTCGACCTGGCGGCGGCGGTCCGGGACCGGGCCGACGAGTGGCGCCCGCTGGCCGACGAGAACGGGATAGCGCTCGTGGTCGAGGCACCGGACACCGCCCCGGTCCTGGCGGTGGCCGGTGCGGTCGATCAGATCGTGGACAACTACGTCGACAACGCGCTCGACGTGGCCCCCGCGGGCTCGACCCTGCGGATCAGCGTCGTGCCCGACGGCCGCGGGGTCACGCTCCACGTGGTCGACGAGGGGCCGGGCCTGAGCGACGAGCAGCGGGACCGCGCCTTCGACCGCTTCTGGCAGGCCGGCAGCGGCCACGGCGGCACCGGCCTCGGGCTGGCCATCATCAACCGGCTGGCGACGGCCAGCGGCGCCCGGGTCGAGCTCCGCCGGGCGGAGAGCGGGGGCATCGACGCGGTCGCCAGCTTCCGCGCCGCCGCCCCGATCCTCGCGGTCAGTCGATCCCGTTGAAAGTGATCCCGGCGATCAAGCCGTACTCGATGGCGGTCGGCAGCAACAGCACGAAAGCCAGGGCCGCGGTCAGCGCCAGCCCGGCCCAGAAGGCGTTCACTCGGGTCATCTCCACTCCTTCCGACAGCGGCGACCTGCCGCCCGAAGGTGGTTCGGCGCGCCGGGGTCGGACGGATGCCCGCCTGGGGCTCAGGTCCCCTGCTTGCGGCCGAGCTCCACGGGGACGTACTCGGGATCGCTCTCGTCCCGCATGCTGAAGCGCCACTTGCAGCACACGTCGCCCGGGTCCTTCCTCGGCGGGATGGCGAGGATGTCGACCTTCATGTTCGGGTTGTAGAGCTTGGTCGTCACGATCATCGACTTCGGGCAGGTCGAGTGGCAGTTCTTCTCGAGGATGTCCGGCCGCCCCATCTGCTCCCACTGGTCGGCCGCGACGCAGCGGTTGAACGTCATGATCCCGACGTCGGGCTCGGGCATCTCGAAGGAGAGGTCGAAGGCCTTGCCCGGCAGGGCGGTGGCGTCGACCTGGAGGTCCTTCATCCAGTCGGCCACGGTGTTGCCCGTGATGCCCAGGTACTCGGCCTTGAGCTGCTTGACCCCGGGCAGCACCGTGTCGCCCCAGAGCGTGTACTGGATGTCGAACATGGTGTCGAGCCCGTAGCGGAGGATGACCTGCGTGGCCCAGGCCTCGATGCACTGGAGCAGGTACTCATGGCTCCCGAGGAACCAGGTCACCAGCTGCTCCTTGTCCAGCGCGCCGGTGTCCGGGCGATGCGTGAACAGGCCGGTGTAGACGACCCGGGTCGAGGCCCGGTCGGCCTCGGGGACCTGCTGGTTCGGGTCCTCGTACTCCGTGCCGGCCGGTAGGAACTCGCCCTTCATGCGCTCGATCTCGGGCACGACCTGGTCGTTCCAGGCTTGCCACTCGATCTCGGCCATCGTGTCCGCCCCGTAGCGCTTGGACAGCTCGGCGGCCCACCCGTCCACGCACAGCTGCAGGTAGGCCTCGCTCCAGGGCAGGAACCGGGTGGCGAGCGCCTCCCGGGAGAAGTCGGTGAAACGGAGGTCCGACCGATAGGGGCCGGCGTAGTCGGGCAGCTCGGCCCCGGAGTCGACGTCGAGCTGCTGGCGGATGTCGAGGTCGGCCTTCTGGTAGGTGACGTTGTCGTCCACCCGCGGGAAGCGCGGGAAGTTGGTGAGGTCGACCCCGAGCATCAGGACGAAGTCGTCGGCCACGGCTTCCTCGTCCAGGTGGGCGCCGGGCTTGCGGACCTCCAGGAACCCGTCGAGCTGCGCGTCGGTCGTCGGTTCTGACACCGTGGTCCCTCCTCTGCCAGGGTGGCGAAGCGCCTAGCCGATCGGCTAGGTGGACGGTAGCCGATCGGCTAGGAGGGGCGCTCGCCGCGACTAGGTTCGGGGCCATGAGCTCGACGGTGCGGGTCGCCTACGGGCCGGGTCCCGGGCCCGGGCCCTACACCCCCGCCCAGACGCGCATCATCGAGGCGGCGCTGGACCTGTTCGCCGAGCACGGCGTGGGCGGGACGTCGCTGCAGATGATCGCCGACGCCATCGGGGTGACGAAGGCCGCGGTCTATCACCAGTTCAAGACCAAGGAAAAGATCGTCGTGGCGGCGGCCGAGGCCGAGCTGGCCCGGGTCGAGACGGCCATCGAGGCCGCCGAGGCCGAACCGACCCCGGCCCGGGCCCGCGACCTGCTGGTCACCCGCATCGTCGACCTCGCGGTCGAGCGCCGGCGCATGGAGAGCACCCTGCTCGGCGACCCGGTCATCGTCCGCTTCTTCGCCCACCACGAGCCGTTCCGCCAGGTGATGGGCCGCCTGTACCGCATCCTCATGGGCGACGCCCGCGGCTCCGACGCCCGCGTCCCCGCCGCCATGCTCACCGCCGCCATCGGCGGAGCGGTGATGCACCCCCTCGTCGCCGATCTCGACGACGAGACCCTCCGGTCACAGCTGCTCCACCTGGCCCGGCGCTTCCTCGACCTCCCGGACTGACGCCCGTCAGCGGACCGCGAGCACGCCGGTCATACCCGCGTCGCGGTGGCCGGGGAGCGAGCAGAACAGCTGGTAGCTGACGCGATCGTGTCCATCCGGGTGATGGTGACGGCTGTCCCCTGGTCGGCGGAAGGGCCGAAAGTCCGTTGCCGGGCGATGACTATCGCCCGCGCCCGGCGTCCAGGTGCTGGCCGCATGCGTGGACATCCGCCGGACCTATGAGCGCGAGGGTTATGGCCCGGCCATGGCGAGGTTCCTCGCCGTCGCCGGCCACGACGGCCCGCTTCCGGCCGACTATGCCGATCGGCCGGCCCCGGACCCCGCCGTCTTCGGCCTGCCGGTCGAGGACGACGGCTCCCGGGACGACCCGCTGGTGGGGCAGAACATGATCTCTTGCACCCACCACCGGCACGATTTCGACGCGCTGCGGGCCGCACCGACCCGCATCGTCGTCGGCGTCGGCGCCCAGTCCGGTACCCAGATGGCGGGGCGCGGCGCCGTGGCGGTGGCAGAGCGGCTCGGGACCGAGCCCGTCGTCTTCGCCGGAGACCATGCCGGGTTCGCGGGCGGCGAGTACGGCCAGACCGGGGAGCCCGAAGCGTTCGCCGCCAGCCTGCGCACGGTGGTCGCCGGTTGAGGACCCCGGTTCGCCCCGACAAGTAGTGGTGTGCCTCCTCTCCGAACGGGTAGGGGGCCAGGCCGTGCCATCTTCCCGGCGGCCGTCGCCGTGGCATCGGGTGACCCCACTGGTTCGGGTGGTGCGCCGCGAAGATCCGATCGAACGAGACGCATGGGGGGTATTCATGCGTGCCAGTCGACTCGCGGTAGCTGCGGTCGCCGCAGCCATCACGATCCTCGTCCCTACCGTGCCTGCCGGCGCGGCGGATCCAGCCGACCTACACCGGGTTCTCCGCCCGGACCACTCCCAGCTGCCTCGGCGCGCCCGACACGGCCCCCGGCCAGCCGCCCGCCGGTGACACCGGCTGCGTGCCGGACCCGGCCGGGCCGATCGGCACCCTGCCCAACTACTTCGAGAACGGCATGGTCTCCAACGGCGATCCGGAGCTTGTGTTCGGTCCAGTCCCGGACGCCGGCGGCGACTTCGCCTGGGCCAACGGCCAGCGCCTCTACTACGCCAACATCGCCACACCGTTCCCGGGCAACCCGGGGTTCCCCGGTGCTGCCGCCATCGCGGAGTCCCGCAGCGACAATCTCGCGGGCGCCCTCGCGGGTGACAACGACGCCTGGATGGACCCGGTGGTCGTGACCAAGCAGAACACCGCGCTGTTCTCCGACAAAGAGCAGATCTGGGTCGACAATGCCGAGTCGAGCCCGAACTTCGGCAACGTCTACGTCTGCAACGTCGGCTTCCGGGCCAACGGCGGCGCCGAGCCGGTGTTGTTCGCCACCTCGAACGACGGTGGGGACACCTGGCGCAACCGTCAGCTCTCGCCGGCCACCAACAACAACCAGACCGGCGGCCGCCAGGGCTGCGCCATCCGCACGGACAGCGCGGGTGTCGTCTACGTGGTGTGGATCGGCACCGACATCCAGACGCGGCAAGGCGTGTTCTTCCAGGCCCGCTCGTTCGACGGCGGCAACAACTTCGAGACGGCACGGGCCATCGTGCAGCCGCTCGCCGGCATCGGCCAGTTTGATCCCGCCCAGGGCCGGTTCACGATCGACGGGATCGCCGGGGCCCGTACCAACACGTTCCCGAGCGTCGACATCGCCAACGGGTCGCCCTCGGGCGCCGGCGCCAGCGACCAGATCGTCATCACCTGGTCGGACGACCGGGCCGGCACCAACAACGAGCGGGCCTTCGTCGTCACCTCCACCGACGGCGGCGAGACGTACTCGGCACCGATCAACGCCAACGACGGGACCGACCGGGCCAACTTCCCGGCCATCGCCATCTCGCCTGACGGCACCGACGCCTGGCTCGTCTACAACGCCTGGCTCGACCCGTGGCGCAACGACACGACGTCGCCGCGCCGGATGCAGGGGGTGGTGCGCCACGCCGAGGTGAACGCCGCCACGGGCGCCATCGGGGCGTTCTCGACCGTGCATCGGGGTGCCGTGGGCGACGGGAGGGCGTCGAGCGCCAACGGGCTCACCTCCGAGTTCCTCGGCGACTACAACTACGCCTTCGCCACCAACGACTTCGGCACCGGGGTGTGGAACGACATGCGCAACGGCGCGGTGTGCCCGGCGATGAACGCCTACCGCCAGGCCTTCGTCGAGGACGTGCTGGCGGGCACGGCCGAGCCGGTCGTCGCCGACGAGCCGGAGGACCGCGAGCAGGCCTCCGAGCTGCCCACCTCGCACTCGGCCGCCCTGCGGCCGGGGCCCAACACCCAGTGCCCGCCGACCTTCGGCAACTCCGACATCTTCGGTGGCACCTTCACCGACGACAGCTAGGAGCCAGCCCACCAGCACATGAGTGAGGAGGGCGGAGCGATCGCTCCGCCCTCCTCGACTCTCAGGTCGCGGTGAAGCCGTCGACGAGACGGTCGATGAACCTGGACCATTCGGCGGGATCGGTCTCCGGCATGTCCAGGCTGCGGACCAGCATCGAGCCGAGGCTGAGCATCAGCGCGAACCGGGCCGCGGCGTCGGGCGGCATGTCCCCGGCGAGGCGGCCCGCCCGCTGTCCCGCGGCGATGAGCTCGGCCAGGCTCCGCTCGCGCCGGTCGAGGGCGCCGGCCAGGACCTGCGCCAGCTCGGCATCACGGCGCGCGGTGAGCAACGCCTCGACCAGCAGGGCGGTGGCCTCGTGGTCGCGGGTGCCGAGGCGCCGGCCCAGCGTCGACAGCAGGGTGGGCACGTCGGTCGGGGTGCCGGGGGGCAGGACCGAAGCGGTCGCCCGCTCGCTGTGGACCCGCAGCGCGTCGACCAGCAGTTCGGCCTTGCTCGCGTAGTGGGCGTAGATGGCCCCGCTGGTGACACCCGCCTCGCGGGCGATCTCGGACACCGTCGCGCCTTCGTAGCCGCGCAGCTCGAAGATCCGGGCCGCGGCGTCGAGCAACCGCTCCCGGGTCTGGTCGGGGGAGACTCCGGCGATCCGTCCCACGCCGGTCAAGATAAAGAACGGTCGTTATTTGGTCAACCGGGCGGCATCTCCAGGACGATCTTCCCCACGGCCTCGTTGGATCGCATGCGATCGGCGGCCCGCTGGGCCTCGGCGAAGGGGACGACGGTGTCCACGACCGGGCGGACGCGCCGGTCCGCCACCGTGGGCAACGCGTCCCGGGTGACGGCCGCGTAGACGTCGGCGCGCTCCTCGGCGCTGCGGATGCTGAACGTGGTGCCCTGGACCCGCAGCCGCCGGAACGCGAGCTGGTCCAGGTCGACGGTGGCCCGGCGACCGCCCAGGCGACCGACGTTGACGATCGTCCCCCGCACGCGGGTGGCGGGAAGGAGGTCGCCGAAGCCCGGGCCGCCGACATGGTCGATCACCACATCGGCCCCGGCGCCACCGGTGGCGGCCAGGACCGCGTCGGGCAGGCTTCCGGCCGTCGTGTCCACCACGAGGTCCGCGCCCACCTCGCGCAGGGCGCCGGCCTTGGCCGGCGAGGTGGTGGTGGCGATGACCAGCCCCGCGCCGAGGGCCTTGGCCAGCTGCACGCCCAGCATCCCCACGCCGGAGGTCGCCCCGACGACCAGGACGCGGTCGCCGGCACCGAACCCCGCCTGCCCCAGCGCATCGTGCTCGGTCGACAGGCCCACGGGCAGCGACGCCGCGTCGGTCCACGCGAGCGACGAGGGCACCGGCATGAGGTGACGGTGGTCGACCAGCGCGAAGCCGGCGAACGAGCCGAGCGCCGCCGCCATCACCCGATCGCCGGCTTCGACCCCGTCCACGCCGGGCCCCACGCCCTCGACCTCGCCCGCCAGCTCCAGACCGGCGGTGAACTCGCCCCCTCGCGCCATGCCGGCCGGGTTGTAGCTTCCTCCCAGCATCCCCAGGTCGGCCCGGTTGACCCCGGCGGCCCACACGCGCACCAGCACCTGCCCCGCGCCCGGGGTCGGGACGGCCACCTCCCGCGTCTCCCAGTCCGGCCCGCTGCCGCCGACCAGTGCCAGCATGCTCCGGCTCATCGGCCCCTCCTCGCTGTGCGTGGGCCCACAACGTAGGAGAGTGCCCCACCCCGGCGTGGTTGACTCACGGCGGGAAGGAAGGAACGGGGGCGATGGGTCTCACACCGATGGTGGACCGCTACGTGCGGCCGGACTGGGTACGCCGGCTGAATGCCATGGGCCCGGCCACGGGCGGCGCCCGGCGGATGGTCCCGCTCGACGCGGCGGCGATGATCGACGACGCCCGAGCATCGACCGGGGTCGCGGACTCCGGGGACCTGGGGGACGGGGACTGGGAGGGCCGGTTCCGGGCGCTGGTGGCGGCGGTGGACGGCGGTGAGCTGCACGTCGTGGGCCGGCTCATGACCCGCGAGGAGCTGGCCCGGGGCCTGCGCACCCGGTTCCTGCTCGGCGACCGGTGGCGACGCGAGCCCGCCCTGGCCGAGGAGGTGATCGAGGCCCCGATCGTGGTGACGGGCCCGGCCCGGTCGGGCACCACCATCCTGTTCGAGCTGCTGGGTCTCGACCCCGGGCTGCGGACTCCGGTGGCCACCGAGGTGCTCCACCCGGTGCTGCCGCCGGGCACGACCGAGGCCGAGCGCCGGGCCATGACCGAGGCCGAGCAGGAGCTGTGGGCCGACGTGCAACCCGAGTTCGCCGCCATCCACGAGCTGCGCTCGGACCTCCCCGTCGAGTGCATCACCCTGTGCGCGCCCTCCTTCGCCGGCAACCACTGGTCGATGGCGCTGAGCGAGTGGGGCGAGTGGGTCCCGGACGTGACCGCCGACCTGGCCTTCCACCGGGCGGTGCTCCAGGCGGTGCAGCACGGCCGGCCGCCGCGGCGCTGGCTGCTGAAGACCCCCGGCTACCTGCTCATGCTCGACGACCTGCTGGCTGCATATCCCGACGCCTGCGTGATCTTCACCCACCGCGACCCCGCGCGGACCATGCCCTCGACGGTGAGCACGACCGCCATGGTCCAGTGGCTGCGCACCGACGCAGTCGACATCGACGGGCTGGCCGCGCTGATCGGGGCGGTGTTCACGGACGCGCTCGCGACGCTGGCTCGCCGCCGGGCCGACGGCACGCTGCCCGGTGTGCACGGCGACGTGCGCTTCGCCGACCTGATGGCCGACCCCGTCGGTGCCATCGCTGCCGCCTACGGCGAGATCGGGCGCGAGCTGGAGGACGGCCACCGGCGGGCGGTGGGCGACTACCTGGCGGCCAAGCCCCGCGGCAAGCACGGCAGCCACGACTACACGGCGGCGGCGTGGGGCTTCGACCCCGCCACCGTGCGGGCGGAGCTGGCGGGCTACATGTCCACCTTCGGCGTGGTGGCCGAGCCGGGGGCCTGAGCTACCGCCTCCCGCACGGCGTCGAGCGGGACCACCTGGCCCGAGGGCGTGTCGATGCGGCCCTCGGGCAGCATGAAGCGCCAGAACACCAGGCCGAAGGGCCGCCCCTCGGTCGACAGCCAGTGGGGCACGCCGGGATCGCGGTGCGCGATCACCATCGTGACCTGCCCGTCCGGCCCCGCCGGCGCCTGGGCCCGGTTGAGGCTGACCGGGTGGCGCAGGTAGTCGAAGGTCTGGAGCTGGCGATTCCACAGCGAGACGTTGGCGCAGCGGCAATCGGGCCAGCGGGCCCGCATGACGAGCGCGTCGTCCGGGCCCAGCAGGTAGGGCGCCATGCTGTACGCGGCATCGGCGGCCGCGAGGGCGTGGGCGCCGGGCGTGACCGGGGCGGGGAACACGTGGGGCAGGCGGGACACGAACGCAGGCGGGTCGCCCTCGCCGGGCCGGGCGATGGACTCCAGCGTGCGGCTGCGCACGTAGGTCGCCATCCGCCGGATCGCCGCCGCCACCGTGGCGTCGGTGGGCGCGCCGGGCGCCGCGGGGACCGCGCGGGCTCCGCCCACCAGCTCGATGTCGAGGCCCAGGTCGGGCAGCGGCGGCGTCCACGGCGAGCGCTCGGCCTCCCAGTAGTGGCGCACGGTCAGGCGGGAGGCGTCGGGCGCCAGCGGCAGCCACGCCCGGTCCTGGGGAGGCCCGCCGACCGTGATCTCGAAGCTGCCGTCGGGGGCGACGTCGAAGCCGGTGTCGTTGAGCACGCCGACGGTTCCCGACGGGAACGCCCCGTCCTCGGCCCCCGCCTCCACGGTGAAGGACACGTACACGGCTCCGCTGGTCCGGCCCCGCACCATGTAGGTCCCCGCCGGGTGGACCGGCGCGTCGTGGTAGCGGGCGTCGGCGTTGTCGCCCAGCGCCTTGCGCCACGGGGTGACCATGGCCCGGAACGTGGGGTGGGCCGCATCCTGCTCGAACTGGGTCTCGATACCGGTGGCGAGGTGGTGGAGCACCACCCGCAGGCCCTCGGCCACGTCCCCGGGCTCGGTGAGGCCCCACTCGCCCCCGGCGTAGCGCTCGCCCACCTCGGCGAGGTCGGCGAGGAGGTCGGCGAAGGCGGCCCGGCTCTCGATCATCACCTGTGTCTAGCCGCCCGCCGGGTTGCCAGGCCCCGGACCGCGGGGCATGGTGCGATCAGCCCTACAGAAGGAGACGCCCGTGGAGGTCCAGCCCCGCACCCCGTCAGCCAAGGGACCGGCCGAGTGGTTCACCGGCGACGTGTGGTTCGACCCCATCGTGCGGGGCGAGGACCCGTCCCGCATCCGGGCCCTCGCCGTGCACTTCACCCCGGGGGCACGCACCGCGTGGCACGCCCACGGGCTCGGCCAGACCCTGTACGTGACCGAGGGAGAGGGCCGCGTCCAGGCCCGGGGCGGTGAGCGGGTGACCATCCGCGCCGGTGACGTCGTCCACACACCGCCGGGCGAGTGGCACTGGCACGGCGCCGCGCCCGACCGGCTCATGACCCACCTGTCGCTGACCGAGGGGGTCGCCGAGGGCCCGGAGACCGAGTGGGGCGAGCACGTCAGCGAGGCCGACTACGGCGGGTAACACCTTCGTCACCGGCTACGGGTGGTGGATCGGACACGCTCGTCCTGGTAGGCGACGACGAAGGCCTGCATGTCACGTTCGGTTGCCATGACCGCATCCTCCGCGGGACCGGCGTCACGCGCTGGCAGCATCCGGACTAATCGCTGGCCCGGGTCGGCGGGTCGGCAGCAGACTCGGCCGCCCCATGCGCTTCGGCCTGCTCTGCACCGCGGACGTCGACACCACGCAGGCGATCCGCGACTACGTGGAGCTCAACGTCGAGGCCGAGGCCCTGGGGTTCGAGTCGTCGTTCCTGGTCGAGCACCACTTCAGCGGCTGGAACCAGGTGGCGGCCACGCTGATGCTGCAGACCTGCGTCGCCACGCGCACGTCGACCCTGCGCCTGGGGACGGGGGTGCTGGTGCTGCCCTGGCACAACCCGGTCCTGCTCGCCGAGCAGGCCGCCACGCTGGACGTGATCTCGGGCGGGCGGGTCGACCTCGGGGTGGGCAAGGGCTACCGCCACTCCGAGTTCCGCCGCTTCAACGTGGACCGGGCCGACGCCGACGCCCGCTTCCGCGAGGCGCTCGACGTGCTGCTCCGGGCCTGGACCACCCGCGAGCGGTTCTCGCACCACGGCTACTGGGACTTCGACGACATCGTCGTCGAGCCGCCACCGCTCCAGTCGCCGCACCCGCCGATCTGGATCGCGGCCGCCAGCGAGGGATCCATCCGGCGGGCGGCCGGCCAGGGCCATGGCCTCCTCCTCGACCAGTACGCGTCCGTCGAGCAGATCGCCGAGCGCGCCGGTTGGTTCGGGGCCGGACGCCTCGCTGTGGCCCGCCAGGTCTACGTCGCCCACAGCCGGGCCGAGGCCGAGGCGGCCCTGGCCCGACAGGCCGCGTTCACCCGGCGCACCGTCGACGTCTCCCGCTCACCCACCTCCGCCGGCGGCTCGCACGTGCTGGGCTACGCCGACACCGAGAGGCACGCGCTGTTCGGCACTCCGGACGAGATCGCGGCCGGCCTCGCCGCCCTGAGCGGGGCCGGTGTCGACTACGTGCTGGTGCAGCTGGCCGGCGGCACCGGGCAGCTGCGCCGCTTCGCCCGCGACGTCCTGGCGCCGGCGCTGCGGGCCTGACCCCGAGCAAGGTCGCGCCGCGGTCAGGCCTCGTCGTCCGGCATCAGCCCGATCTGCTCGAACACCCCGAGCTCGTCCCAGTACTGCCGCAGCGAGCAGATCCGATCGCCGCGGAACTCGGCGACGGTGGCGCCGTGCACGGTGATGCGCGCCCCGGTCGGCTCGACCACCTCGCCGCCGGCCAGCGTGAGCGGTCCCGTGTGGGTCATGGTGACGGACCACTCCGCACAGGCGTAGTCGCCGCCGACGTCTAGGGGCGCCACCTCCACGTCGACATCCGAGAACGCCTGGTCGCGGCGGTCGATCTCCGCCATCAGCTCGGTGAGCGACGAAGCCGCCCGGGACGGGGCCCATGCCTTAACGTCCTCGGTGTACAGCTCGCGGATGCCGTCCCCGTCGCCGGCGATGCCGGCGCGCAGGGCTCGCATCAGCATGGTCGCCCGGTCGGCGTTCGTCGTCACTCGCCGTCCTCGTCGAGCCCGAGCAGCTTGGCCTTGGCCGCGGCGAACTCGTCGTCCGTCAGCACGCCGGAGTCGTGGAGCTCGGCCAGGTCCCTCAGCCGCGCCAGGGGATCCTCAGCCGGTGCCGCGTCGGCGGGCGCGTAAGCCGGGACCTGGCGCGTCGCCGAGAACGCCTGCTGCATCTGGTGGTTGTAGAGG
Organism: Actinomycetota bacterium; assembly: GCA_046734715.1. Classification (GTDB taxonomy): domain Bacteria; phylum Actinomycetota; class Acidimicrobiia; order Acidimicrobiales; family VFJN01; genus ZC4RG19. The sequence continues at coordinate 11,617 of JBKPRV010000380.1, forward strand.
TCCTGGTCCATGCGCGGCCGGGGCCGGCGGAAGGGCATGTAGGTCTGGCGGGGCCGGTACAGGAAGAGCATCGCAGCCTCCCTGCACCGTCAGGACGCGAGGATCTTGGCCTTCTGGGCCTCGAACTCCGCGTCGGTGAGGATGCCCTGATCCCTGAGCGCGGCCAGCTCCTTCAGCTGCTCGATCGGGTCGGGCGCCGGGGCCGGCGGCGGCGGGGGTGCGTACTGAGGCTGCGCGTACTGCTGCTGCTGGTCGTACTGCTGTTGATCCTGGGCGGCCCAGCGGTTGGCCTGCCGCCGGGAGACCCGGTTCGACACTGCGGTCGCGGTCCCCGCGACCACGGCCGTGCGGGCTACGCCTCTCATGAGTCCGGGCATGGTGCCTGTCCTTTCTGTCCGGGTTCGGCTCTCGGCTTATTCGGTGGCATCGAGCGACGCCGCGAGGGCGTCGAGCGGGACATAACCGGCCGCCACCACTTCGGCGCCGCCGCGGCGGAGGGCCTGCGTGAAGGGCGTGGCCCAGCGGTTCTCGAACAGCAGGATGGCCGCGGACGAGCCGGGCTCGACCACCGTTGCCGCGTCGGCGAGGTCGCTCTCGTCGAGCAGGCCCGAGGCCGCGCCCTCGAAGACCATCAGGTCCAGCTCGCCGTCGCCGTCGATGTCGGTGAGCTCGGCCGTGGTCAGCGTCCCGTCCTCGTCCCGCTTCACGAACAGGAGGTCGAGGATCCGGATGAGGCCCCGATCGACCAGGTCGACGAGGATTGGCAGGCCTTCGCCCGTCATCTTGCTGCCGGGGAACTCGACGATCAGGTAGCTGACCGGTCCGATCGCCTCGACATCGTCTGCCATACCGTCTGCCATGAAGGCCCCTTTCGTCCGTCCTCGCCAGCAGTATTGCGCAGCCGAGGGAGCGTACTGCCGACCACGCGCGTGTGGAAGTCCGGAGGACTCAGGCGGGGAGGATGCGGATCTCGCCCGGCGGCAGGTCGAGCCACCAGCGGGCGAACCGGCCGCCGTAGGGCGCGGGGCCGCGGCCGGCCAGCAGCGCCAGGAGGCCCGGGGCCTCGCGGGCGAGGCCGTCCCAGGCGTCGTCGGGGAGGGGATGGAAGGCGTGCGCCTCGATCCCTGCCTCGACCGGCCGCCACACTCCGGCGACGAGGCCGTCGACCAGCAGGGTGGGGAGCACGTCGCCGTTTCGCTTGATGACAAACGGTCGGTAGTCGTCGGGGATGATCCGGCTGCGGTCGGAGTAGGCGAGCAGGATGCTGTCCCACATGGCCATCAGCCTCGGCGGGGCCGGCGTGTCGGCGGCGGGGAGCGGCGCCCCGGGCACGTCGAACAGCTCGCGCCCGCCGGGGCCCGCGAGCGTCGTGAGC
>JBKPRV010000381.1:0-17710 GCA_046734715.1 Actinomycetota bacterium
CCGTCGTCGCGCGGGCCGTCTCGGTGGCCGTCCCCGTCGACCGGGGGCGCGGTGCGCGACCGGGCCCGGGCAGCAGCCACCCCGCCGGTGCGGGGCGATGGCATGCTCGGGCGCGCGTCGCGGTTGGCGGCGGCCAGGTGGCGAGGCCCAGGTCCGCGGCGGTCGGTGGGTCGACCGAAGGCGGTACCCGGTGCGTCACCCCGGTCGTCGCCAGAGAGACCAGAGGGGGGAGAGGCGTCACGCACGACGGCGTGGAGGCTAGCGCAGGGCCCGCCCGATCCGCGCGCTCCCGAGCCGGTTTGCCGGAGGTATCCCCGCCCGACCTGCGGTGCCGGGCCGGGGTCGTCGCCCTGCGTGCCCGCGCGTCACTCCTCGCCGTAGCGTGCCAGGATCCGCGCCGCCGCCCGCCTTCCGGCCTCGCGGTGGGAGGGATCGTCGGCCTCCAGGACGAGGGCGTCGGTGCCGAGGCGCAGGAGGAGCCGCTCCAGCCACGGGGTGGCCGTGACCGCGAGGCGCACCCGCAGGCGGCCCTCCTCGGTGGTGCGGACGTCCTCCACGGGGTAGGTATCGACCACCCAACGTGCGGATGGAGCTACGTCGAGCGTGACGCGGGGGTCCTCGGTTCCGGCGGCGAACACCCGGCCCGCATCCCGCCCCTCGGCGAGGGCGGAGGCGTCGAAGGTCTGGTCCAGCAGCATGACCTCCACCACCCGGTCGACCCGGAACAGGCGGTGGCCGCCGGCCTGGTGGCACCAGCCCCGCACGTACCAGGAGCCCTCGTGGGCGAACACGGCCACGGGATCCACGTCGCGGGTGCTGCGCTCGTCCCGCCCGTAGGCGTAGTAGTCGAGGCGGACCCGGCGGCTCTCGGCCACCGCCCGCCGGAGGGCGTCGAGGATGTCGGGCCGGGTCTCGCCCAGCGCCACCGACACGGCCTCGCCCGGCTCCACCCCCAGCACGCCGGCCAGCTTCGCCAGGGCGGTGGCCAGCGGGCCGTGGCTGTCCCCGCCGGGCAGGCCCTGGCTGGCCGTGCCCGCGGCCACCAGGGCCAGGCCCTGCTCGGGCGTGAGGTGCAGGGGCCGGGCGAATACGTCGGCGAAGCGCAGCCACACCCGGTCGCCCTCGATGGTGACCTCGATCAGCGTGTCGGGGGTGTAGGGCGGGACCCCCACGAGCGTGAGGACGGCCAGGTCCTCCTCCAGCTTGCGGCGGGTGATGCCGAAGCGGGCACACACCTCGTCGAGCGTCGGCCCCGCCTGCGCCGCGATCCAGGGGATGACCGCCAGCAGGCGGGCCACCCGGTCCGGGGCGCTAGTGCGGGCCGCCGGCGCGGTCATTGGCGCACCCTGCGGGTTGCGCGCGATGACCGATCGGCCCTAAGGGCCGAGTAACGCACTGTGTCCATGGTTCACTCGCTTCGCTCCCTCACGTCCACCTGCGCCTTCAGCCACCCGACGATCTCCTCCCGCAGGTCGGCGGGCTCCAGGACCTCGGCATGGTCCAGGAACGTGAGCACGAACGAGCGGAAGTTGTCGCGGGCGGTCACGGTCATGGTCACGACCACCGAGCCGTCGGGGCGCTCCTCCACCACCGAGCCGGGGCCCAGGTGGTGCACGATCCACGGCGCCTGGGGGGCGTCGACCAGCACCCGCGCCTCCACCGGGGCCGCCTCGCCGATCTGCCACGGCTCGAGCTGCACGCCGGGCTCGCCGCGGCCGGGCCGGCGTTCGAAGCGGGGACCGGGCAGCACCTCGATGGCGCTCTCGAAGCGGTCGAGCCGGAAGACACGATCGTCTTGGCGCTTGTGGTCGAAGCCGCTCAGGTACCAGCGCCCCCGCTGGAAGTCGAGACGGTAGGGGTCCACGGTGCGGGACTCGCCGCGGTAGTCGAAGCGCACCGGGGTGTGAGCGGCGATGGCGCCGAACAGCGGCCCGACGTTGCCCGCGGGCAGCGCCCCCACCGCCAGGCCCAGCCCCCCGTCGGCCTCGCCCACCAGGCCGCCCAGCTTGAGCAGGCCGTCGCTGGCCGACAGGCCCTCCAGCTGGACCACCGAGGCGGCCACCCGCAACGCCGCCAGCTCCTCGGGCGTGAGCCCCGGGTCCCGCAGGTAGTAGCGGTCCTTGGGGATGCGGTAGCCCTCCACCACCGGGATCGCCCCCGGCACTTCGTGGACCTCGAGCGGCACGCCCATGGCCCGCAGGTCGTCCTTGTCCCGCTCGAACGAGCGCCGGAACGCCTCCAGCTCGTCGGGGTAGGCACCCAACCGCTCGCGGATCTCCTGGGCCGAGAGGGGGCGGGGCGTCTCGAGCAGCAGCGCCGTCAGGTTGAGCAGGCGTTCCAGCTTGGCGGCGGACACACAGCGAGGCTAGTGGTCGGGATTGCCGACACTGGCGACGCTAGGGGTCGGTGCTCTCGCGCCCGGGCACCGCGGCCGCCGCCCACTCCCCCGCGGCCGCGGCGGCGGCGAAGAAGGCGGGATCGTCGCCCGGGCCCCGGCCCATGGTGGTCACCACCAGGTCGAACGACGCCAGCACCTCGGCCGCGTCGGGCCCGTCGAGCACCGTGGCGCCCTCCAGCTCCGCGGCCAGCACGGCCGGCAGGGGCAGGGTCGGGCGGGTGGCGGCCAGCCCGAGGATGGTCCGCACATGGTGGCTCACCCCCCGGTGGCGCTCCCGGGGATCTGCGCTCGAGGCGCGGCAGCACAGGGCCACCCGGGCGCCCATCGAGGTCGCCGCGTCGACGATCCCCGCCACCTCGACCGCGGTGGTGCCCAGCGCCGAGGCGGTGCCCACCACCCCGGGCCCCATGCCCACGACCACGAGGTCGGCACCGGCCACGTGGCGGGCCAGGGCCAGGGCGGACGGGACGGCCACCGCCTCCAGGTCGCCGCCGAACGCGTGCCCGGCCGTGAGGGTGACGTCGAGGACGCCCCGCTCCCGCAGCGCATGCACCAGGTCGGACAGGGCCAGGGGCAGGGCGGCACCGTCGGTCATCACGTAGGCGATGCGGGCGCCCGGCAGGCGATGGCGGACCACCGCCGCCACCACGGCCACCTGGCTGTGCAGCGAGCACGCCACCACCGGCAGGCCCGGCACCTGGTCCGGCAGGTCGGGATGGCCCTCCTCGGCCGCGCCCGCGTCGTGCTGGAGGCTGGTGTAGCGCAGCTTGACGATGTGGCCCGGCCCGGGCCGGGACCAGGCGTCGCGGGCCAGGTTCCAGTGCACGACGTGCCAGCCCCCGGTGCCGAGGCCGAGCTCGACCGCGGTGGTGTTGAGCACCACCCGGTCCCCCACCGCCACCGGACCGGTGAGGTCCACCAGCGCATAGGCGCGGCCCGCGTCGGTGGCGATGCGGGCCAGGCCCGGTCGCTCGGACAGCACCTCGGTGACGGTGGCGGTGACGAAGCTCGGCATGCTCGCCCGAAGCCGGGGCTACAGGCTGGCGATGAGCCGCTCGACCCGCTCGTCGCGGGCCTTGAACGGGTCCTTGCACAGCACGGTGCGCTGAGCCTGGTCGTTGAGCTTCAGGTGCACCCAGTCGACCGTGTAGTCGCGCTTGCGCTCCTTGGCCCGGCGGATGAACTCGCCCCGCAGCCGGGCCCGGGTGGTCTGGGGCGGCGTCTCGACGGCCTCGTCGATGGCCTCGTCCGTGGTCACCCGCTCGACCATGTCGCGCTCCTGGAGCCGGTAGAACAGGCCCCGCTCCCGGTTCACGTCGTGGTACTGGAGGTCGATCAGCGCCACCCGGGGGTGGCTGAGCGGCAGGTCGTGCTTGGCGCAGTAGGCCTCGATCAGCTTGTGCTTGATCACCCAGTCGCACTCGCGGTCGAGCTTGAACGGGTCGGACTCCAGCCCGTTGAGGCAGTATTCCCACATGGCCAGCGCCTTGTCCTCCAGCGGGGACAGGCCCTTGGTCTCGGCGTAGCGCTTGGCCCGCTCGAGGTACTCGCCCTGGATGTCGAGCGCCGAGGCCTCCCGCCCGTTGGCCAGGCGGACTGCCCGCTTGCCCGTGAGGTCGTGGCTGATCTCCCGGATGGCCCGGATGGGGTTCTCCAGGGTCATGTCCCGCAGCACGAACGAGGGGTCCTCCAGCATGCGCAGCAGGATCGAGGTGGCCCCCACCTTGAGGAAGGTGGCGTACTCGCTCATGTTCGAGTCGCCCACGATGACGTGCAGGCGCCGGTAGCGCTCGGCGTCGGCGTGGGGCTCGTCCCGAGTGTTGATGATCGGCCGGCTGCGGGTGGTGGCTGAGGACACCCCTTCCCAGATGTGCTCGGCCCGCTGGGCGATGCAGTACATGGCGCCCCGAGCCGTCTGCAGGACCTTGCCGGCGCCGGCGTAGATCTGGCGGGACACGAAGAACGGGATCAGCACCTCCGCGTAGTGGCTGAAGTCGTCGCGCCGGGAGGTCAGGTAGTTCTCGTGGCAGCCGTAGCTGTTGCCCGCCGAGTCGGTGTTGTTCTTGAACAGGTAGATGACCCCGCGGATGCCCTCTTCTCGCAGGCGGGCCTCGGCCGACACCAGGAGCTGCTCCAGGATGCGCTCCCCGGCCTTGTCGTGGGTGACCAGGTCGAGGATGGAGTCGCACTCGGGGGTGGCGTACTCGGGGTGGCTGCCGACGTCGAGGTAGAGGCGGGCGCCGTTGGCGAGGAACACGTTGGAGGAGCGACCCCACGAGACCACCCGGCGGAACAGGTAGCGGGCCACCTCGTCGGGGCTGAGCCGCCGCTGGCCGCGCAGCGTGCAGGTCACGCCGTACTCGTTCTCGAGGCCGAAGATGCGACGCTCCACGCCCGCACGCTACCGCCGCGCCCGCCCCGCGAGGTCGAGGGGCGCAAGAACCCATGTGAGCAGGGACGGGGCGGGCCGGTTACCGTCGGGGAGGTGCCGATCGGACCGATGGTGCCGCTGACGACGGCCGCCAACCCGGTGGCGGCGCGCATCATCGCGGCCCATCTGGGGGCCGAGGGGATCGTCTGGGAGCTGCGCGGCAACGTCGACGGGCCCTACCCGGTGGGGCCGGTGGAGGTGCTGGTGGCCGAGGAGGACCTCGACGTGGCCCGCCAGGTCGTGGTCGAGCAGGAGCCCGACGACGCGCCCGCCCACGACCAGCTGGGCCGCACCCCGAGGGAGCTCTGGGTCCTGCTGATCACGATCCTCATCGCCACGCTGGTCCTGCTGGGCCGCCTGCTGGCGCTGGCGACCGTCCACTGACGCGGCCCTTCCGGCCGCGGCGCCTCAGCCGTCGCCCGGGGCCTCCGCCTCGGGCTCGGCGTCGATGTCCGAGCCGGGCTCGGCGGCCGTGTCGGCGGCCGGGGTCTCGCCCGCCGCCTCCGAGGGCGGCGGCTCGCCCGCCCCGAGCATGGCCGCCACGTCCTCGTCGGACAGGCGGCGGAAGGCGCGGCGCCCGTTGCCCCGGGACAGCACCGCCACCTCCAGCTCGGCGGCGTCGAGGCGGCGGTCGGGACCGGCCAGGGCGCTCACCGCGGCCCGGAGGGCCGCGTCCAGGGGGCGGCCGGGCTCGTAGCTCTGCTTGACCCGCTCGGTGACGGCCTCGACCTCGCCGCCCCCCAGCACGGTGAAGTCCCTCTCGTCGACGACCGTGCCGTCGTAGAAGATGTGGAACAGCCGGTCGCCGGACTGGCCCGTGCCCAGCTCGGCCACCACGATCTCGACCTCCATGGGCTTGATCTCGTGGGTGAACACGTCGCCCAGCATCTGGGCATACGCGTTGGCCAGGCTCTGGGCGTCGACGTCCTCGCGGCTGTAGAGGTAGCCCTTGGTGTCCGCGTGGCGCACCCCGGCGATGCGGAGGCGGTCGTACTCGTTGTACTTGCCGGCCCCGGCGAAGGCGATGCGGTCGTAGATCTCGCTCACTTTGCGCAGCGTGGCCGAGGTGTTCTCGGCGGCGAGGAGGATGCCGTCGGCGTAGTACAGCGCCACCAGGGCCTTGCCCCGCGCGATGTTCTTGCGCGCGAAGTCCGCCTTGTCCTTCATCATCTGCTCGGCTGGGACGTAGAAGGGCATGCTCATCGCCCTTCACCTCCCGCCATGGTGGGCGCCGGCGCCGTGGTCGTGGTGCTGCCGGGGGTGGACAGCCGCTCCAGCAGGACCCGGAAGCGCTCGGCCACCTCCTCGTCGTCGAGCCGGACGAAGCCGTCGGCCGTGATGGTGGCGACTACCGGGTAGATGCCCCTCACCAGGTCCGGGCCGCCGGTGGCCGAGTCCTCGTCCGCCGCCTGGAAGAGCGACTCGATGGCCAGCTCGACCGCGGTGTCGCGGTCCATGTCGGGGCGGTAGCCGATCTTGATGACGGTGCCGGCGTGCAGGCTGCCCGAGCCGGTGGCCGCGAAGTCGCTCTCCTCGTAGCGCCCGCCGGTGACGTCGTACTCGAACAGGCGGCCCGTGCCCCGCCGCACGTCGTACCCGGCGAACAGCGGCACGACCACGAAGCCCTGCATGGCCGCCGGCAGGTGGCTGCGGACCATCTGGCCCAGCTGGTTGGCCTTGCCCTCCAGCGAGAGCTCGGCACCCTCGACCTTCTCGTAGTGCTCCAGCTGGAGCTGGAACACCTTCACCATCTCGACCGCGGGCCCGGCGGCGCCCGCGATGGCGACGCCCGAGTGGCGGTCGGCGGCGAACACCTTCTCCATCTTGCGGTGGGCGATCAGGTTCCCGGATGTGGCGCGGCGGTCGCCGGCCATGACCACGCCGTCGGCGAAGCGGATGGCCACGACCGTGGTGCCGTGGGCGTGGGCCGGCGGCGTGGCCGGAGGGCCGAGGTCCCACCGGGGTGCAGACCCGGTGCGCGCCAGCACGCCGAGGAAGGACGGCCCGGGGTCGTCGTCGGCTCGAAAGGTGGGCAGCGTCATTGCGTCGGAGGCTATCGGTTGCCACCCACTCGCCGTCACGGCTCACCGGACCCGGCGCGGGCCCGGGCGCGACACGGGCGCCTCACAGAGGAGGCGCCCGGTGTTTCAGGTCGCGGAAGGCTGAGTCGGGGCCTGGCTGGACCAGGTTCTACTCGCCGCCCTTCTGGACGTAGCTCTTCACGAAGTCCTCGGCATTGCTCTCGAGCACCTCGTCGATCTCGTCGAGCAGGTCGTCGAGCTCGGCCTTGATCTTCTCGCCTTGCTCGGAGGTTGCGGGCGTCTCCTCGACGACCTCTTCCTCACGAGCGGGGGTGGACTTCTTCTTAAGCTCTCGCTCAGCCATGCCCCTGCACCTCGTGTCTACTCACTGACCCAGCCGGTCCAACAACTCAGCACTACTGCCGCTTTCCGCCATCAACCTACCCACATGCGCCTCGGTTCCACGTGTCGGATCCATCATCGGTACGCGCCGTAACGGGTCGCCTCCGATGTCGAACACCATCGAGTCCCAGTTGGCCGCCACGATCTGCGAGGCCCAGCGCTGGAGGCACTTGCCCCGGAAGTAGGCCCTCGTGTCGTGGGGCGGCTCCGTGACCGCGGTGGCCACCTCGGCGTCGGTGGTGATGCGTTCCAGCCCCAGCCGGGAGGCCAGGGAGCGCTCTGGCCTCAGGTCGTGGTACTGCAGGTCCATGGCCGCCAGGCGGGCGTCGTCCCAGCGCAGGCCGTGCCTGTCGCGGTAGCCGGCCACCAGACGGCGCTTGGCCACCCAGTCCACCTGGCCGGCCACGCTGTCGGGGTCGGACTCGAGCCCGATGAGCACCTGCTCCCAGCGGCGCAGCACCTCGGCGCCGATCTCGGGGGCGCCGATGCACGCCAGCCCCTGCTCCTCGGCGTACTTCTTGGCGCGGTCGAGGTACTCCCACTGCATCTCGATGGCGGTCATGGTGGTGCCGTCGGCCAGGTCGAGCGGCTGGCGCAGCGAGACGTCGTACGACACCTTGCGCAGCGCCGCCACCGGGGCCGCCAGCGTGAGGTCGCGGGGCAGGAACTCGTCCTCGATCATGGACAGCACCAGGGCGGTGGTGCCCACCTTGAGGAACGTGGCCACCTCGGCCAGGTTGGCGTCGCCCACGATGACGTGCAGGCGCCGGTAGCGCTGGGCGTCGGCGTGGGGCTCGTCGCGGGTGTTGACGATGGGCCGCTTCAGCGTGGTCTCCAGCCCGACCTCCTCCTCGAAGAAGTCGGCCCGCTGGGTGAGCTGGAAGGGGATGTCCTCGCTGGTCAGGCCGGCCACCTCGGTGCCCACCTTGCCCGCGCCCGTGTACACCTGGCGCGAGATGAAGTGGGGCATGACGTGGGCCACGATGCGCCCGAAGGGCACCTGCCGGTCCATCAGGTAGTTCTCGTGGCAGCCGTACGAGTTGCCCTTGCCATCCGAGTTGTTCTTGTAGACGACGATCTCCTGGCCCTCGGGCAGGACGCTGATCGCGGCCCGCATCGAGCGTTGCAAGATCAGCTCGGCCGCCTTGTCGAAGACCACGATCGAGCGGGGATCGGCGCACTCGGGCGTCGACAGCTCGGGGTGGGCGTGATCGACGTAGTAGCGGGCCCCGTTGGTGAGCACGGCGTTGACCAGGTGGGTCTCGACCTCGGGGGCCAGCGTGCCCTCGGCGGTGAAGCCCCGGGCGTCGATGTCGGGGTGCTCGTCCTCGAAGTCCCAGCCCACCTTGGGGGTGGTCCGGGGCCCCTCCCCCGCCCGGGCCAGATCGTGCACGTAGGCGTTGATCAGGACCGACGAGGCGGCGATGGGGTTGGACTCGCCCGCCCCGCGCACGATGATGCCGAACTCGGTCTCGACACCCATGATCTTGCGCAGGGCCACGGGTTGGACGTTACCCGCCCGTGCCCGTCGCGCCAGCGCACGTTCAGAGAACTTCGCGCCACGTTGAGCGGGGTCTCCCGCTCAACGCTCTCAGCAGGGGCGACTCTCCACGTAGGTGAGGACCGTGGCGTCGCCCCGGAGCTCGGCCCGGATGCAGCGGACCTGCCACGCCCAGCCCGACTGCACCGCGACGACGATGGCGTCGTCCTCGGGGCGGTCCACGCCCAGCACCCGGGCGGGCTGGCCCACCAGGGCGTCCACCGCCACCGCCTCGATCTCCCCCGCGGTCTGCGGGTAGGCCGCCAGGGTGTCGTCGTCGACCGCGGCCAGCTCGCGGCGCAAGGCCGTGCGCACCTCGCCGGCCGTGTCGTCGGCCGCCGAGGCCATGGCCATGTTGCCCAGCGCCACGACGAGCATCAGGGACCCGCCGACCAGGCAGATGACGACGAGGCGCCCCTCCTTGGTGTCGGTCAGGCCCCGGATGCCCACGCGGACGCCCGCGGGGCTAGAGGTACTGCCCCGTAGCCACCCGTTCGATGGCCCGGCCCCCGGTGGCGCCGCTGTCGTCGCGGTTGACGATGGTGCGGACGTAGACGATCCGCTCGCCCTTCTTGCCCGAGATCTTGGCCCAGTCGTCCGGGTTGGTCGTGTTGGGCAGGTCCTCGTGCTCCTTGTACTCCTGGTGGATCGACTCGATCATGTCGGTCAGGCGGATGCCCTTGGGGCCGTCGGCCAGGTGGCGCTTGATGGCCAGCTTCTTGGCTCGCCGCACGATGTTCTCGATCATCGCCCCGGACGCGAAGTCCTTGAAGTACATGGTCTCCTTGTCACCGTTCTGGTAGGTGACCTCGAGGAACTCGTTCTCCTTGTCGGAGCGGTACATCTCGTCGACCGTGCGCTCGATCATGCCCTGGACGCACTTGGAGGCGTCGCCGCCGCCGAGCTCGGCCACCTCGTCGGCGTTGAGGGGCAGGTCGGCGGTCAGGTAGCGGGCGAAGATCTGGGCGGCGGCGTTCTCGTTGGGCCGCTCGATCTTGATCTTCACGTCCAGCCGGCCGGGCCGCAGGATGGCCGGGTCGATCAGGTCCTCCCGGTTGGAGGCGCCGATCACGATCACGTTGCGCAGCGACTCGACGCCGTCGATCTCGGCCAGGAGCTGGGGGACGATGGTGGACTCGACGTCCGAGCTGATGCCGGTGCCACGGGTGCGGAACATCGAGTCCATCTCGTCGAAGAACACGATGACCGGCCAGCCCTCCTCGGACTTCTCCCGGGCCCGCTGGAACACCAGGCGGATCTGGCGCTCGGTCTCGCCCACGTACTTGTTGAGCAGCTCCGGGCCCTTGATGTTGAGGAAGTAGCTCTTGGCGTTGGCGTCGATCGAGCGGGCGCCCACCTTCTTGGCCAGGCTGTTGGCCACGGCCTTGGCGATGAGCGTCTTGCCGCAGCCCGGCGGGCCGTAGAGCAGGATGCCCTTGGGCGCGGGCAGCTTGTGCTCGGCGAACAGCTCGTGGTGGAGGAACGGCAGCTCGACGGCATCGGCGATCTGCTCGATCTGCTCGTCGAGGCCGCCGATGTCCGCGTAGCTGATGTCCGGCACCTCTTCGAGGACCAGCTCCTCGACCTCGGGCCGAGGCAGCTTCTCCAGCAGCAGGCCGGAGCGGGCGTCCATCAGCAGCGTGTCCCCGGCGCGCACCAGCTCGGCCTGGAGGGCCTCGGACAGCTCGGCCACCCGCTCCTCGTCGGCGCGGCCGAGGATGATGGCCCGGCGGCCGTCCTCCAGCAGCTCCTTGACCGTGACGACCTCGCCGTTGGTCTCCGGCATGCGGGCCATCACGACGTTGAGCGACTCGTTGAGCACGACCTCGCCCCCCCGGACCAGGTCGTCCGGGTCGAGCGCGGGGTGCACGGCGACGCGCATCTTGCGGCCGCCGGAGTAGACGTCGACGGTGCCGTCGTCGTTCTGGGCGAGCAGCGTGCCGTAGGCCGAGGGCGGCTGCGTGAGCTTGTCGACCTCCTCGCGCAGGGCGCTGATGTGGTCTCGCGCCTCGCGCAGGGTGTAGGTCAGCTTCTCGTTCTGGGCCACCGCTTGGGCGAGCTGGCCCTTCGTCTCGAGCAGCCGCTCCTCGAGCGTGCGGACACGCTTGGGCGCATCCTGGAGACGGCGCCGGAGGGCCAGCACCTCCTCTTCGAGGGCGCGCACCTGGTCCGCGTAGGAGCCCTGCTCGGACCCGGGCCCGCTCGTCCCGCCTTGCTCGTTGTGCTGGTCGACCGCGACCACCTCCTAGGACGATCCCGATCGGACCCTACACCGGAGATCGCCGGAGTCGGCATCCCGTTCCCGATCCCGTCAGCGCGGGACTGCAGAGTTTCTCCCGAGATTGCCGCGTTTATCCGTGAGATGGCTAGTCTGGCACTCAAGCCATCGAGCCAGGAGCGAGTCACGGTCATGAAGGTCTGGATCGACCAGGATCTCTGCACAGGCGACGGCCTCTGCGAGGAGATCGCCCCGGACGTTTTCACCCTGCTTGACGATGGCCTCGCCTACGTCAAGGAGGGCGACAAGATCTTCTCCGACCCCGGGGGCGCCGAGGGTTTGGCCAGCGTGCCCGCCGGCCAGGAGGAGGCCACCATCGAGGCCGCCGAGGAGTGCCCCGGCGAGTGCATCTTCATCGAGGTCGACTGACCCCGGCCCACCGGCTGGGTCAGCTGGGAGCGCTGGAGCTGCTGGGGGAGCCCCGTCAGACCAGGCAGTCGCCCGTGTCCCGAGGGCGGCTGAGGTCACCGTTGAGGACGGCTTCGAGCTCCTCGATCGCCAGGGCGTAGGCCACGCCCGGCTTGTCCGGCGCGACCGCGAAGGCCACCCCCACCGCCCGGCCCTCGGGGTCGACCAGCGCGCTGCCCGAGTCCCCCGGGGCCAGCTGCGACGCCAGCACGAGGACCTCGCGCCGGGTCTGGCCCTGGTCGTAGATGTTGCGGCCGACGGCCGGGATCTGATCGCTGACCCGGAAGGGGCTGATCTCGAGCGGCCCGCCCCCGGGATGGCCGAACACGCCGCCCGTGTCGCCCGGCTCGGCCGCGCGGAGCGGCAGCGGCGAGATGCCCCGGTCGGCGGTGCGCAGCACGGCCAGGTCGCGCTGCGGGTCGAACGCCACCACCGTGGCGTCCACGGTGTCCCCGCCGGCCAGCTCGAGCTCGGTGTCGTCCTCCCCCGCCACCACGTGGGCGTTGGTCACCACCAGCTGGGGGGTCACGAAGAAGCCGCTGCCCTCCTGGATGCGGCCGCACGCCTCGCCCTCCACCTTCACGGTCGAGCTGGTCACGGCCGCCTCCATCTCAGCCGACAGGCCGCTGTCGCCGGGCGTGGTGCCCGCGTCGGGCGCCGGGCGCAGGGCGTCGAAGACCTCCGGGAAGGGATCGTCGCCCACGATGTTGCGCAGCGCCTCGAGCGTGTCGGGCGGGTTGGGGAAGAAGTTGGAGACCTCGCGGGCGATGCGTGACGAGCGCGCCTGCTCGGCCGTCCAGCCGGGGATGTGCGACAGCGTGGGCAGCAGGATCCACAGCGCCACCAGCACGCCCACGACTCCGAACACGCCCCCGGCCACCTGGTCGGTGGTGCGCGCCGCCCCCTCGGGCAGCTCGGCGTGGAGCCGGGCGCCGAGAAACAGCCCCAGGGCCTGGCCGATGAGCGCCGTGCCCACCAGCGTCCCCACCGCCACCAGCGCGATGGTGACGTCGCTGGCGCCCTCGAGCCGGGGCAGGACCTCGGGCAGCAGGAGGGCGCCGAGGGTCACGCCCAGGGCCAGCCCGAACCACGACGAGGCGCGCGCCAGGAACCCCAGGCGGTAGCCGCCCGTGGCCGCGCTGGCCGCGAACAGCACCAGCAACAGGTCCAGCACGTTCACCCGGTGCCCCGCCCGCTCAGCTCAGCAACCGCGAGTGGGTCAGAAAGCCCGTGTGGGCCACCATCCGGTGGTCGGGCCGGACCGACTGCGCCTCGATGTGCCAGCCGCGGTTGAGCACCTCGATGGTGTCGACCATGCCGAAGCCCTGCCCGGCCAGCTCGTCGCGCAGCTGGACCGCCTGGGTGATCTGCGGGGTGTACGCCACCAGGATCCCGCCCCGGTGCAGGGCGCGGGCCGCGTGCTTCACGACCCGCCACGGCTCGGGCAGGTCGAGCACCACCCGGTCGAGGTCGGTCTCGTCGATGCCCTCGTATACGTCGCGGCAGGTGACCCTGTACCGCTCCAGCGCGTCCGCGCCGAGGAAGGTCGCCACGTTCTTGGTGGCCCGGTTGGCGAAGTCCTCCCGCAGCTCGTAGCCGGTTACCACCGCGCCGGCCCGCACGAGCGTCATGGACAGCGCCCCCGAGCCGACGCCCGACTCGAGCACCCGGGCGCCGGGGAAGATGTCGGCCAGCATGAGCATCGGGCCGAGGTCCTTGGGATAGATCACCTGGGCGCCGCGCGGCATCTTGAGCACGAACTCGGCGAGGGTGGGCCGGATGGCGAGCATCGTCGCCCCCCGGCTCGACCGGAACGAGGATCCCTCCGGCTGGCCGATCAGGTCGTCGTGGGCCACCACGCCCGCGTGGGTGTGGAACTCCCCTCCCGGTTCGAGGGTGACCAGGTAGCGCCGCTTCTTGGCGTCGATCAGCAGCACCTGGTCGCCGGGCGCGAACTGCCGGGTCATCGCCGCCGCCCGCTGCGCACCAGCTCGACCGGGACCGGGTCGGCGCCCTCGACCCGCTCCACCAGGCGGCAGAAGGCGCACACCTCGCCGGTGGTGGGCGCACCGCAGCGCGCGCACGCCGTCAGGCCGTCCTGGGCGGCGGCCGCCTCGGGTTGGAAGTGGCCGGCCGCCTTGGCCAGGAACTCGAAGTAGAACGCGTGCTTGGTGCCCGGGGAGCCGGCCTCGATGGCGTTCAGCGCCTCCTTGTAACGGAGGTGGCGGTTGCCCGCCGCCATGGGGCACTCCTCGACGATGTAGTCGATGCCCCGCAGCACGCAGTAGGCCGCGGTCTCCCGCTCGGACAGGCGCACCAGGGGCTTGACCTTGCGGGGGAAGCCGTCGCGCGCCGGCAGCGCGGGCACCTGGCGGCCGAGGTACTCGGTCTGCCAGTGCAGCACGTTGCCCAGCAGCACCGCGGCCTCGTCGTCCAGGTTGTGGCCGGTCGCCACCACGTCGAAGCCGCCCTCGAGGGCCGCGGCGTCGATCAGGTGGCGCTTGGACATGCCACACGACGAGCACGGCACCCGCCGGGTGACCGCGGCGGCGGTGGGGATGTCGTAGCCGTAGTCGGCGCGCAGGTCGATGCGGCGCAGCGGCAGGCCGCGGGACTCGGCGTAGGCGACGGCGGCGGCGGTGCTGGCCTCGCTGTAGTCGCCGATGCCGAGCCCGATGGTCATGCCCTCGGCCTCGTAGCCCAGCGCCACCAGCAGGTCCCACAGCGCCAGGCTGTCCTTGCCCCCCGACACCGCCACCAGCACCCGCTGACCCGGGGCGATCATGTCGTGGTCGTCGATGGCCTTGGTGACCTGGTCGCGGCAGAACTTGGTGAAGTGCTCGGGGCAGAAGTTGGCGTTGTGGCGCCGCAGGTCGATGACCGCGGGCCCCTTGCACACGGTGCACTTCATGCCGCGCCCCCCGAGATCACCGGGCGGATCTCCACCACGTCGTCGTCGGTCAGGACAGCGTCGCCGGGGACCAGCGTGTCGCCCCGTATCACGAGCACCGACTCGCGGTTGAGCTCCAGTCGGGCTATCAGCGCGGACACGGTCACCGGGCCCGGCAGGTCGAGCTCGCGGCGAGGGTTGCGGAGGAGGACGCGCATGGCGCGCCCATTGTCGCGTGCCGGACGCACCATGCCGCAGTCGGTGGCGGCCGGTCAGGCGACAGGCTTGCGCCGGCGGTTCCGGACCCGTTTGCCCGCGTAGGTCTCGGTCTTGTGCGACAGCTGGATGACCTCACCCGGGCGCAGCTCGTCGCGGAACACGACGGACGGCACCGCGCCCGTGGCGTTGCGGAACTTGCGCAGGCCCCACGCGCTCACCGCCACCCAGAACCAGAAGCGTGAACTGCCGTAGACGCCCTTCCGGGAGCCGCGACGCTGCAGGTAGTGCAGGGTGCGGTCGATCCGGCTGCGCTGCCGCAGCGCGCTGCGGGCCATGCCGGCTCAGACCCGCCGGATCTCGACGACGGTGCTGCGCAGCTTGCCCCGGCGCCGCCCGAGCAGGAAGGCCAGCAGCAGCAGGATCACCAGGCCGATGATCCCCGCGGTGATGGCGGTGGAGCGGGCCGACGCGACCTGTTGGCGGGCCCCGCCCTCCAGCTCGCGGAACTTGGCCTCGAGGTCGTCCCTGGTGATCCGCTCGCGGGTGGTGCTGGTGTCTGCGGTAGCCATGGAGTCACCTGTTTCGCTTGGCGTTGCGCTGGATGCGGGTCACCGCGATGGCGATGGCCCCGAGGCCCAGGATGATGACGATGATGTACGGGTAGAAGGAGCGGTCCCCTACGAAGAGGTCGCCCGTCTCGGTCTGGAGGGCGCGCAGCGCCGCCAGCATGAGCATGACGAAGCCGAAGCCGAACAGCACCGCGCCGCCGACGCCATAGCCGAGGTAACGGCCCAGGTCCTTGATCGGATCGATCGTCTCCTGGCGGGCGTACTCCTTCGTGAGCGCCCAGAGGTCGGCGGCGACCTCGGGCACGGTCTTGGGGGAAGGCTCGGACACCGGCGTATGGCTCCTCGTCGGATCAGACGGCCACGGTTTACCACGAGTTACCTGCCCTGCCGACCATCCCCCCTTGCGGCTCCTACCCCGAGGCCAGGCGGGCCGACAGGAGCTCGATCGTGCCCTCCAACAGCTCCCGGAGGAGGGTGGCGCGGGCGGCCACGCTCGGCGTCGCCAGCAGGGCCTGGCGGTCGGCCGGGCCGAGCGGAGCCACCGCCACCGCCTGGAAGCTCGCCAGGCCGGGGGCGTCGGCCAGCTCCAGGTCGACGGGAGGCGCCGCCTCGCCCAGCTCCGCGGCCAGCGCCGCAGCCCGTCGCAGCAGGACCGTGACGTCGCCCCCGGGCCCGAGGGCTTCGGCGGCCGCCTCGGCCGCGGTCGGGTCGTCGGGGTCGTCGGGCCAGTCGTCCACATCGGCGCGCGGGTAGGGGTCGTCCTCGAGCCAGGCCGTCACCCGCAGCCGGCGGGTCCCCACCGCGGCCAGCGCGAAGCGGCCGTCCTGCAGCTCCTCGACCCGCAGGATGTGGGCCACGGTGCCGATGCCGGTGCGCACGTCGCCCCCGCCCACCTCCGAGCCCCGCTCGATCAGCACGACCCCGAACTCGCCATCGCCCGCCACGCAGTCATGCACCAGGGCGCGGTAGCGGGGCTCGAACACGTGCAGTGGGAGCAGCATGCCGGGCACCAGCACCGAGCCCAGGGGAAACATCGGCAGGACCGACACGGTGACCAGGCTGTCACGGCCGCACCGCGGCCGCGGGGATCACACGGTGCTTGCCTCCTCCTGCGGCAGGGATCAGCGTGCGGGCTCGGCCGGCTGGGGGCCCAAGGCCGCCACGTCGATGCCTTCGCCGTAGCCGACCAGGATGTCCGGCAGGGCGTCCATGTTGACGTCATCCGACGTCACGGTGGCGGGGTCCGGGACGTTGGCCACGTAGGCGAAGTCCACGGTCCCGCCGGGCACGGGCTGGACCTCGCCCGCCAGGGCGGTGACGTTGCGCAGCGTCCCGGTCTTGGCCCGCATGCGCCCCGCTACCGGGGTGTCGCGCCAGCGCAGCGCGAGGGTGCCGGTCTGGCCGGCCACCGCCAGGCCGTCGCGCACCACCGGCCCCGTGTCGGGGCGGGTGAGCACGTCGACCAGCGTGGTGCAGGTGAGCCGGTCCTCGGTGGTGAGCCCGGTGCCGTCCACCAGCTGCACGCCGTCGATCGGCACGTGCGCGTCGGACAGCAGCCGGCCGAGCCCGTCGGCCCCGGCTGCGAAGGTGCCCTCGTCCGAGGTGGCGAGGCCGATCTCCTTCATGGCCGACTCGGCGGTCTCGTTGTCGCTGTTGGTCAGCATCTCGGCCACCACGGTGCTCAGCGGTGGGGATTCGAGCGTGGCCACCGTGGTGGCGTCCTCGGGGGCCTCGCCCGATCGCGGTGGCCCCGCCACCGTCACGCCGTGGGCCGCGAGCAGCTCGCTGAGTACCCGGGCGGCGTCGGCCGCGGGATCAGGGGCCGGCGCGGTGGCGGACACGCCGAGGTCGGGTGAGAAGCCGGCGAAGCCGTCGTTGACCATCAGGGAGTCCACCGGGCCGATCTGGTCCTGGTCGATCAGCCGGGGGGCGAGGGAGCGCTGGTAGAGCTGGTCGTCGTAGCGGCTGCCGTCCCCCACGATGCTGCCCTGCACCTGGGTGATCCCCGCCGCCGCGATCGATGCGGCCAGGGCGTCGATGTCGTGGACCACCTTGGGCCGGGTGGGGGGCTGGAGCGCGGCCCACCCGGCCTGGCCGAGGGCGGCGTCGCCCCCGCCCACCAGGTACAGGTCGCCGGTCACCACACCGCCCTCCGGTTCGGCCGCCGCCACCGCCTCGGTCTTGAAGGTGGCGTCCGCGCCGCGCGCCAGCAGCAGCCCGGTGGCGGTGAGCAGCTTCTGGGTCGAGGCGCCGGTCACCGGCAAGGCGGGGTTGTGGCCGAACAGGCTCCGGCCGCCGGCCTGGACCACCAGGCAGGAGTCGGGCGGGGACGCGCCCAGCCAGGCCGACAGCTCGGCGCTGAGGTGCCGGTCGGCCACCGGCGCGGCCACCAGCTCGGGGACCCGGCGGGCGGAGAGCACCGGCGTGACCGGCACCACCTCCGCGCCCAGCACGCGGGGCTCGGGCTCGCGGGCCGCCGCCACCGCGCCGATCCCGGCGACCACGGCCACCAGTGCCAACCCCACCGGCAGCGCCCAGGCCGGCACCTGTGGGC
>JBKPRV010000382.1:0-9978 GCA_046734715.1 Actinomycetota bacterium
CATCGACACCGCGCTGATCGTGCCCCAGGTGCGGGCCGAGGACTGGACGCTCCGCGTCGGTGGCATGGTCGACGAGCCGTTCGAGCTGAGCTTCGACGAGCTGCTGGAGCTCGACCTGGTCGAGGCGGACATCACGCTCACCTGCGTCTCCAACCCGGTCGGCGGCGACCTGGTGGGCAACGCCCGCTGGCTCGGCGTGCCGGTGCTCGACCTGCTCGACCGGGCGCGGCCCCGGCGCGGCGCCGACCAGCTCGTGGGCCGCTCGGTCGACGGCTACACCTGCGGCTTCCCGCTGCCGGCGGCCTACGACCGGCCCTGCCTGGTGGCGGTGGGCATGAACGGCGAGCCGCTGCCGCTGCGCCACGGCTTCCCCGCCCGCCTCGTGACCCCGGGCGTCTACGGCTACGTGGGCTCGACCAAGTGGCTCAGCGGCCTGGAGGTCACAACCTTCGACGCCTTCGACCAGTACTGGGTGCCGCGGGGCTACGCCGCCCAGGCGCCAATCAAGACCATGTCCCGCATCGACACCCCCCGCAGCCTGGAGCGGGTGCAGGCGGGGCAGGTCGCGGTGGCCGGCGTTGCCTGGGCCCAGACCCGGGGCATCGAGGCGGTCGAGCTGCGCATCGACGACGGGCCCTTCCGGCCCGCCGAGCTGGCCGAGGCGGTCGGCGTCGACACGTGGCGCCAGTGGCGCTACGAGTGGGACGCCACCCCCGGCCGCCACACGCTCACCGTCCGGGCCACCGACGGCACTGGCGACCCGCAGGCGGAGCTGCGGGCCGAGATCCTCCCCGACGGCGCCAGCGGCTGGATGTCGCTCGTCGTCATCGTCGACGAGCCCGGCGGGAGCCCGTCATGACCCCTCTCGCCCGCCGTGGGCGAGCCGTTCCCTGCTCGACAGCAGCCGGGAACGACGATCCCATCCCTACTCCCCCGGAGGAAGTACCCATGACCCGATCCCGCATCCTGCGGGCCATCGTCGCCCTGTTCGCCCTGTCGTTGCTGGCCGCAGCCTGCTCCGGCGGCGACGACGATGCCGCCACCAGGACAGACAACGAGCAGTCCGGCAGCGAGATGGCGGACAACGCCGACGCCACCCCGGCCGACTCGGCGCAGATCTGCGACTCCGACGGCCTCGTGGCTGCAGTCGAGGGCGGCCCCACCGAGGGCACGCTCGCCGGCATGACCGACGACCCGGTGGCGACCGCCGCGTCGAGCAACCCCGTGCTCACCACACTGGTCACGGCCGTGGGCGACGCCGGCCTGGTCGACACCCTCAACTCGGCCGACGCGCTCACCGTGTTCGCGCCGACCGACTGCGCCTTCGCGGCGCTCGACCCCGCCACCCTCGACGCGGCGCTGGCCGATCCCACCGGCCTGCTCACCCAGGTGCTCGGCTTCCACGTCGTGGTCGGCCAGCAGCTGTCGGCCGACGACCTGGCCACCATGTCCTCGGTCCAGACCTTCACGGGCGCCACGCTGCCCATCTCCGCCGACGGTGAGACCATCACGGTGGGCGGCGGTCAGGCCAAGGTGGTCGTGCCCGACATCCACACCGCCAACGCCACGGTGCACCTCATCGACTCGGTGATGCTGCCGCCGGCGGGCTGATCCTCCACCCACCACACCCCAACCCCACGCGTTCGGTGGCCGGGCCAGCGAAGCCCCGGCCACCGTCGCGCGTGAGCCGGCTACTGCAGCGAGAACGGCGGGTACGGGTCCACGAGCAGCAGGGAGTAGGCGAGCACGCGGGTGTTCCAGCGCAGCACGCCCAGCACGAACTCCTGCAGGCCTTCCGGCCACTTGCGGGTGAACAGCACGACGAAGAAGCCGCCGATGACGGCGAAGAACGCCACGAGCCCGAGCACCGCCAGCACGATGTACTGCGGGATGACCAGGATGAACCGGAACGCCACGGTCAGGCGGTTGCGGCCCTCCAGCTCGGGCGCGACCTGCGTGCGCACCGCCGGGTAGTCACCCGGGTCCTGCGGCGTGGTCTCGAACGAGAACGGCGGGTACTCCTCCCGCATGAACAGGTAGTAGCCGTTCACCCGGTTCGAGTACCGGATGTACAGCGCCATCAGGCCGGCCATCCCCTCCGGCAGCTTGCCGGTGAAGAGGATCACGAACCAGGCGATGAAGGCCACGATCTCGGCCACGAGCCCGATCACGCTGAGCACGAGCATGTGCGGGATGATGAGCAGCCAGTGCACGAGCGGTCGCCACCAGGCGATGTGCTCCGCCCGGTCCAGCTCGAAGACCGCCGGATAGTCGACTGCAGCCGGATACGACGGCTGGGGTACAGCAGCGTCCACGTGCGCCTCCTGTCACGAGCGCCAGATGTGCGCGTGACGGTACCCGTCGCCGCCCCGCCGCCGGGGGACCCGTAACCAAGCCTTCACGACTCCGACATCACTCCTGCACGAGCTCGATCAGCGTGCCGAAGGCGCCCTTGGGGTGGACGAAGGCGACCGTCGTGCCGCGGCTGCCCGGGCGGGGGGCCTCGTCGATCACCCGGCCGCCCTGGGCCCTGACGGCGTCCAGCGCCTCGGCGCAGTCGGCCACCCGGTAGCCGACGTGGTGCAGGCCCTCGCCCTTGCGCTCCAGGTACTTGGCCACCGGCGAGTCCGGCCGGGTGGGGGTGAGCAGCTGGACATAGCTGTCGGCCACCTTGAGCAGGGCTTCCTCCACGCCGTCGGACTCGACCACCTCCCGGTGGTCGACCTCGGCGCCGAAGGTTGCCCGGTAGTACTCGATCGCCGCCTCGAGGTCGTTGACGGCGATGGCGACGTGGTCGATCTCGGTGAGCAGCACGGGGCCAACCTAGCCTTCGCCCTCGTGACGGTCCGAGTGGGGTTCTACGGCGCGGGGTTCATCACCCGCTACCACACCGCCCAGATGCAGCGGAGCGGCGTGGACCACGCGATCGTGGCCGTGCACGACCCCGACGTCGAGCGAGCCGCGGCCTTCGCGGCGCGCCACGGGGCCGAGGTGGTGGGCGAGGACGAGCTGGTGGAGGGCGTGGACGCGGTCTACATCTGCACCTGGACCACCGAGCACGCGCGGTTGGTCGAGCGGGCCGCGGCCGCGGGCGTGGCGGTGTTCTGCGAGAAGCCGCTGGCCGCCGACGCCGCCACCGTGACCCGCATGGTCGGCGCGGTGGAGGCGGCCGGGGTGGCCAACCAGGTGGGGCTGGTGCTGCGGTTCCTGCCCTCGTTCCGCTGGTTGCGGCACCTGGTGCACGACCCGCGGGCGGGCGAGGTGCTCGCGGTGGTGTTCCGGGACGACCAGTTCATCCCCGACCAGGGCCTGTACGGCTCGACCTGGCGCAACGACCACACCAAGGCGGGCCGGGGCACGCTGCTCGAGCACTCGATCCACGACGTCGACATCCTGCGCTGGCTCTTCGGCCCGGTGAGCTCGGTGAGCGCCACCACCCGGGAGACCCACGGCCATCCCCGCATCGACGACGTCACCGTGGCCCGGCTGGTCTTCGCCAGTGGGGCGTCGGGCACCCTCACCTCGGTCTGGCACGACGTGTTGGAGCGGCCCAGCTTGCGCCGGGTCGAGGTGTTCTGCTCCCGGCTGTACGCCGCGCTCGAGGGCGACTTCGTCGGGCCGGTGCGCTGGCAGTTCACCGGCGAGGAGGAGCGCGTCGTCGAAGGCGACGACTTGGCCGTGGCCGTGGCCGAGGCCGGCGACACGGCCACCACCAACTCGGCCGGAGCGTTCCTCGCCGCGGTGCGGGACGGCACCCCCGCCTCCCCGTCGTTCGCGGCGGCGCTGCCGGCCCACCGGGTGGTCGACGCCCTCTACGCCTCGGCCGCCGCCGAGGGCGCGGTGACGGCCGCCGAGTGAGCCGCGACACTGGGGCCATGCCCCGGGTCGAGTCCACGGTGGTCGTCCCCCTCCCGCCCGCGGCGGCCTTCGCCTTGTCCCAGACGTATGGCGAGCTGCGCTACCGCTGGGACCCGTTCGTGCGGGAGCAGCGCCTGCTCGACGGCGCCCCATCAGCGGCGAAGGGTGTCCGCACCTGGACCAAGTCCCGCCACCACCTCACGATGGTCTCGGAGTACGTCACGTTCCGCCCGCCCACCCACGTGGGCATGCGCATGGTCACCGGACCGTGGTTCTTCAAGTCGTTCTCGGGAGGCTGGCACTTCGCCCCGGCCGACGGCGGCGGCACCGAGGCCACCTGGCGCTACAACTTCACCGTCCGCCCCACCTGGCTGGCCCCCCTCGCCGACCGCATCGGCACGCGGCTCCTCGGCCGCGACATCGACCGCCGCCTGGCCGCCTTCGCCCGCACCTGCGAGGACGACGACATCGTCGCCGCTCTCGCCTCGTAGCCAGCGCCGTCCAACTTACACTCATCGATGATACTAACATTCATGATAGTATCATCGATGTGACTGACTCCTTCGTCGGCAGGCGCCATGACCTGCGCAAGCTCGACAACCACCTAGCGGCAGTGGCGCAATCGGGCCGCGGCCGCCTGCTGGCGATCCAGGGACGCCGGCAGGTGGGCAAGTCGACACTGCTGACCGAGTTCGTGCGTCGCCACGACGACGTGCCGTCGCTGTTCTTCACCGGGTCGCGCCAGCCGACCGTGCATGACGACCTGGCCCGCTTCGTCGCCGACGTGCCCAGGGAGTCCACGCTCCCGGGTGCGGGCGCGCTCCACGGGGTGTCGGTCGAGAGCTGGGAGGCCGCGCTGCGCCTGGTCGCCGCCGCACTCCCCGAGGACCGCCCGGCCGTGGTCGTGCTGGACGAGTTGCCCTGGCTGCTCGAGAACGACCCCGGCCTGGACGGGACCTTGCAGAAGCTGTGGGACACGGTGCTCGAGCACCGTCCGGTGCTCCTGGCGCTGGTCGGCTCCGACCTTTCGATGATGGAGGCGCTGATCGGCCACCGCCGTCCCCTCTTCGGGCGGGTGACGCCGATGGTCGTGCGCCCGTTCGATCCCGCGGACACGGCGGCCATGCTGGGCGGCTCGGCCTCGGTGCTCGAGGCGTTCGACGCCTACCTCGTCACGGGCGGCTACCCCCGCCTGCTGGCTGACCTCCGCGGGGGCCGCTTGACGACCTGGCTGCGCCGCCAGCTCGCTGACGACACCAGCCCGCTGCTGGTCACGGGCGAGCGCATCCTGGCCGGCGAGTTCCCCGACCACGCCCAGGCCCGCCGGGTCCTGGAGGCCGCGGGTGCCGGCGAGCGCACCTTCGGCGCCTTGGCCCAGGCTGCGGGGATCCGCCAGGCCTCGCTCCAGCGGGCGCTGCAGACGCTGGACGACAAGCGGGTCGTCATCCGCGAGCAGCCCCTGGCGCCGGAGGCGCCCGATGCCCCCCGCTACCGGGTGGCCGACCACTACCTTCGGTTCTGGCTGCGGTTCTGCCGGCCGGCGCTGCCCGACGTGTCCCGAGGCCGGGGCGACATCGCCCTCGACCGCTGGCGGGACGGCTGGTCCGCATTCCGGGGGCGGGCGATCGAGCCGGTCATCCACGAGGCGCTGGCCCGGCTGGCCGCCGGCGACGCCCGGCTGGGTGGGGCCGGCGCCGTTGGCGGCTGGTGGAACCGCACCAACCGCCCCGAGATCGACGTCGTGGGCGTGGACCGGGCCGACCGCCCCCGCAAGGTGGCTTTCACGGGCACGGTCAAGTGGCGCGGCAACGTCCCGCTGGGCGAGCGCGACGTGGCCGAGCACCGTGCCGCCGTGGCATCGGTGCCAGCCCTGGCCGGCGCGCCGGTGGTGGCCGTGTCCTCCAGCAGGGTCAGGGCCACGCAGGTCGACGCCGCCTACACGGCCGCCGACCTACTGGCTGCGTGGTAGCAGCGAGCTACAGCTCGCCGCGGGCGTGGCGTTGGAACAGGGTGATGCGGTCCTCGCCGATGGCCTCGCGCTTGGCCTGGTCGGTGATGCCCAGGCCGGGCTCGGGGGACAGGCAGAGGACGCCGAGCTTGCCCTCGGCCTCGTTGCGGTGGACCGCGCGGGCGGCTTCGCCCACCTGCTCCAGGGGGTAGACCGCGGACATGACCGGCTGGATGGCGCCCCGGTCGATGAGGCGGTTCATGTCCCAGGCTTCCTGGTAGTTGGCGAAGTGGGACGACTTGATCGTCTTCAGCTTCATCCACAGGTGGCGGTTGTCGTACTCGATCATGAACCCGCTGGTGGCCGCGCAGGTCACGACCGTGCCGCCGCGCTTGGCGATGAACACCGAGGCGCCCATGGTCTGGCGGCCGGGGTGCTCGAACACGATGTCGGGATCGTCGCCGATGAGCGAGCGCACCTTCTTGCCCAGGCGGCGCCACTCGCCGTCGTCCTGGGTGTGCTCGTCCGACCAGAACTGGTAGCCCTCGGCCCGCCGGTCGACGACGTGCTCGCAGCCCATGGCGTTGAGCAGCTTGGCCCGGTCCGGGCTGGACACGACGCCCACCGGGGTGCCGCCGCCGTTCAGCACCAGCTGGGTGGCGTAGGCGCCGATCCCGCCGGTGGCGCCCCAGATGAACACGTTGTCGCCCTGCTTCATGCGGGCCGCGTGCCGCCCGACCAGCATGCGGTAGCTGGTGGAGGCGCACAGGCCGTTGACCGCGGCCTCCTCCCACGTGAGATGCGCAGGCTTGGGCATGATCTGGTTGGCCTTGACTATGGCCAGGTCGGCCAGCCCGCCGAAGTTCGACTCGAACCCCCAGATGCGTTGGTTGGCGGCCAGCATCGAGTCGTCATGCGACGACGGGTCCTGGTCGTCCACGAAGTTGCAGTGGACCACCACCCGGTCGCCCGGCTTCCAGTTGCGCACCGCCGAGCCCACCCGCAGTATCACGGCCGAGGCGTCCGACCCCACCACGTGGAAGTCCTGGGCGTGGCGGGCGCCCCACACCGACTCCCGGCCCAGCCGGTCGAGGAAGGCGAACGTGGACAGCGGCTCGAAGATCGAGGTCCACACCGTGTTGAAGTTGATGGAGCTGGCCATCACCGCGAGGTACACCTCGTCGGGTGCCAGCTCCTGGGTGGGCACGTCGCCGATGTGCAGCGACTTGCGCGGGTCCTTGTCCTCGGACGGCACGCCGTCCCACATCGTCTGCTCGGCCCGCAGCACATGGGCCGCGCGATACGACTCGGGGATCGGTAGGGCGGTGAGCTCGTCGCCCGAGGCGCCCCCCAGGATGGCCTCCAGGATCTCCTGCATGGCCGCTCAACCTACTTTCCGGTAATGGAGCGCCCCAAGAGCGGAGACCCTGGTCGGGCGGTCTTGGGTGTGGCCATGGCCTCCTCGCTAAGCTCCCCCGAGGCTGGGGCAGGACCGCGCTCGGTGGCGCGGCGTGAGACATGACTCATGACAGAGACAGGCACAGTCACGGGGGAAGCGATTGATGGCCAGCTCGACGTCGGCGGAGGCCTCGACCAACGGAGACACCCCCGCCGAGGAGAAGCCGCCGCAGGACACCCGCGGTTACCACCTCGAGATCTTCCTGATCTGCTTCGCCTCGCTGCTGCTCGAGATCAGCTACACGCGGGTGGTCTCGTTCAAGCTCTTCTACTACTACACCTACCTGGTCATCGGGCTGGCGCTGCTCGGCATCGGCTGCGGCAGCGTGCTCACCTCCATCTCCAAGCGGCTCAAGCGCGCCCAGACCGAGACCATCATGATGGTGGGCTGCCTGGCCGGCGCGGCCAGCGTGATCGTCGGCTACCTGATCGTCGCCCGCATCTCGGTGTCCTCCCTGGTGATCTGGGACTACGGCACCAAGGACTCGGTGGTGAACTTCGCCGCCCTCGTGGGCATCTGCCTGGCGCTGTTCGCCTCCTTCATCTGGATCGGCGTCATGGTGTCGACGCTGTTCGGGCGCAAGACCGAGGGCATCAGCAAGCTCTACTTCGCCGACCTGGTGGGCGCCGGCCTGGCCTGCGCCGTCGTGGTCTGGTTCATCTCCACCATCGGCCCGCCGCGCACCATCGCCCTGGCGGGGACCGTCCTGGCCGGCGTGGGGGTGTACATCGCCGCCCGCAGCCGGTCCCGGGTGCTGCCGGCCGGCGCGGTGCTGGCCGTCGGCCTGGCGGTCTGCGTGGTGGCGTCGGGCGTGCTGCCCGACGTCGTTCCCGACCAGGAGAAGGCCGAGGTGGGCGGGGCCGACTACTCGCAGTGGAGCCCCATCTTCCGCATCGACACCGCCATGCTCCCCAACGGCCTGCTGCTGAACCACGACGGCATGCTGGGCTCGGTCATCAAGCCCTGGGACGGCGACGTCGACAGCCTCGACGGCGACCTCTACAACTTCGACGGGGACCCGCGGGCCTACCCGTTCGCGGTGCTGGGCACGCCGCCCGAGCGGGTGATGATCATCGGCGCGGCCGGCGGGCACGAGGTCCTCGCCTCGCTGCACTTCAAGGCGCAGCACATCGACGCCATCGAGCTCAACCCGCTCACCCACAAGCTGGTCACCGACGTCTATGCCGACTTCGACGGCCACCTGGCCGACTACCCCGGCGTCAACTACCTCACCGGCGACGGGCGCTCGTTCCTGGCCCGCAGCCACAAGTCCTACGAGCTGATCTGGTTCCCCGCGCCGGACAGCTACTCGGCCACCAACGCCGCCACCGCCGGGGCCTTCGTGCTGTCCGAGAGCTACCTCTACACCACCGAGACGGTGCGGGAGAGCCTCGACCACCTGAAGGAGGGCGGCATCCTCGCCACCCAGTTCGGCGAGCTCGACTTCCAGAACAAGCCCAACCGCACCACCCGCTACGTCTCCACCGTGCGGGCCGCGCTGGAGGCCGAGGGGATCGACGACCCGGGCCGTCACGTGGTGGTGGCCACCTCGGGCAGCGGCGGCAACTCGGTGCTGTCGACCGTGCTGGTGAAGCGCGAGCCCTTCACCGACGAGGAGATCCAGGCGTTCAAGGACAAGGGCACCGAGGTCGAGGGCGACACCCTCCGCTACGCGCCGGGCGAGCCGCAGGACAACAGCGTCACCAACGTGCTGACCCTGCCGGCGGACGAGCAGCGCGCCTACCTCGACAACTACCCCTACGACGTCGACGCCATCAGCGACAACGGGCCCTTCTTCTGGCACTTCGCCCGCTTCTCGGACGTGCTGCGCAACTACGGCGACCCGATCAAGATCGGCCAGGACCGGGAGGACGCGATCGGCGAGCGGGTCATCATCCTGCTGCTGGTCCTGGCGGCGGTGCTGGCCGCCATCTTCCTGCTGCTGCCGTTCGTGACCATGCGGAAGGTGTGGCGCTCGTTCCCCCGCAAACCCACGTCCGCGGTCTACTTCGCGGCGCTGGGCTTCGGCTTCATGTTCTTCGAGATCACGCTCATCCAGCGGCTGATCCTGTTCCTCGGCTACCCGACCTACTCGCTGACGGTGACACTGGCCTCGCTGCTGGTGTTCACCAGCGTCGGGGCGCTGCTCAGCGCACGGTTCAAGGGCCACGTCGAGCAGGTCACCAAGGTGATGGCCGTAGTGGTGGTGCTGCTGGGGCTGGCCTACCTGTTCCTGCTGCCCCTGCTCACCGACGCGCTGTTGAGCACCCCGCTGTTCGTGCGGGTGCTCGTGACCTTCGTGGTGCTGGCACCCCTGGGCATCTTCCTCGGCATGTTCATGCCGCTCGGCCTGGGGGCCGTATCGGCGCTGACCGGCCACGGCGAGGAGTACGTGGCCTGGGGCTGGGCCGTCAACGGCTTCGCGTCGGTGATCGGCTCGGTGCTGACCACGATCATCGCCATGATGTTCGGCTTCAACGTGGTGCTGGCCCTGGCCATCGGCACCTACCTGGTGGCGCTGGTCGCCCTGCGCCGGCTGCAGCGGCCGCTGGCTGCCGGGGCCGCCGAGGCCCGGGAGGCCGAGGAAGCGCCCTTCGCCGAGGTGGGCGCCGAGAACGAGGTGGCGGTGGGCGCCGGCCCCGCGGGCGCCGGCCCCGTCGGCGCCACCACGTGACCTGCCGGCGCCCTTGCTCGGCCACGCGGACTTCGGTCG
>JBKPRV010000383.1:0-9054 GCA_046734715.1 Actinomycetota bacterium
GCCTGCTGCAGCCGGGATCGGGCCTCGCCCGGCGCCAGTGCGGTGCCGTCGGAAGCGGGACGCGGAGGCAGGGCCACCGGCCGTCCGGGAACGCCGCCGTCGCCGGCCAGCACGCAGCGCATGGCGCCCGTCGGCCGGGGACCGTCGCGGCCGTCGCGCACCGCCTCCACCACCCGGGGACCGAACACCATCCCGTCCAGCAGCGAGTTGGAGGCCAGCCGGTTGGCCCCGTGGACGCCGTTGCAGGCCGCCTCGCCCGCCACCCACAGCCCCGGCAGCGAGGTCGCGCCGTCGAGGTCGGCCACGATGCCGCCGCACAGGTAGTGGGCCGCGGGCGCCACCGGCAGCCAGTCCCGGGCCGGGTCGAGCCCGGCCTCGGCCAGGGCGGCGTTGATGGTGGGGAAACGCTCGGCGAAGCGTTCCAAGCCGGTGGCGTCCAGCCACACATGGTCGCCGCCCTGTTCGGCGAGGACGGCCATGATGGCCTGGCTCACCTTGTCCCGGGGCAGCAGCTCGTCCACGAACCGCTCGCCGTGGCGGTCTCGCAGCAGGGCACCGTGGCCCCGCAGCGCCTCCGACAGCAGCGGCCGCGGCATGGCGGGGTGGTGCAGGGCCGTGGGATGGAACTGCATGAACTCCAGGTCGGCCACCGCCACCCCGGCCCGCAGCGCCATGGCGATGCCGTCGCCGGTGGACTCGGTGGGGTTGGTGGTGACCGCGAACACCTGCCCGGCGCCGCCGGTGGCGATCAGAACATGGCGGGCCCGGATGTCCGCCCGCTCCCCCGCGGGCGTGACCGCCGTGACCCCGGCGCAGCGCCCGCCCTCCACCACCAGGTCGAGGGCGAAACAGTGCTCGTAGAGGGCGGCCGCGGTGCGCTGCACGGCCTCCACCAGGGCCCGCTCCACCTCGGCCCCGGTGGCTGCTCCCCCGGCGTGGACCACCCGGGCGTGGGAGTGGCCGCCCTCCCGGGCCAGCAGCAGCTCGCCCGCGGCGTTGCGGTCGAAGATGGCCCCCAGGGCGATCAGCTCGTTGACCCGCGCCGGGCCCTCGTCCACCAGCACCCGCACGGCGTCGGCGTCGCACAGCCCGGCTCCCGCGGTCAGCGTGTCGGCCAGGTGCACATCGGTCGAGTCGGGGTCGCCGGTCAGCACGGCGGCCACCCCGCCCTGGGCCCAGCGGGTGGTGGCCTGGTGGAGCTCGGCCTTGGTCAGCACCCCGACCCGCAGGCCGTGCAGGTCGGCCGCCCGCACCGCGGCCGACAGCCCGGCCACGCCGGACCCGAGGACCAGCAGGTCGAGCGGGGCGTCGGTCAGTGGGCCGGGACCTCGACGTAGCGGTGCGGCGCCGGGCCCCGCGACTCGGCCGCGAGCAGCTCGGCGGTCACCTCGTCGATCTGGCGGTTGGCGGTGTCGACGTGCACGACCCGGGGCCGGTACCCGGCCAGCTCGGCGTCGTCGTACTCGGCGTAGGAGATGACGATGACCCGGTCGCCGGGCTGCACCAGCCGGGCGGCGGCGCCGTTGAGGCACAGGTCGCCCGAGCCCCGCACGCCGGCGATGGCGTAGGTCTCCAGCCGGGCGCCGTTGTCGATGTCGACGATGGCCACCTGCTCGTGCTCGAGGATGTCGGCCGCATCGAGCAGGTCGGGATCGATGGTGACCGACCCGACGTAGTGCAGGTTGGCGTCGGTGACGACAGCCCGGTGGATCTTCGACTTGAGCATGCGGCGCCGCATGGCGCTGGGACCTCCTTGGGTGGGTGCCGTCACACGGTCACCCCCACGTTGTCGATCAGTCTCGCCCGTCCGAACCTAACGGCGGCCAGGAGGCGAAGATTCCCCGCCAGGGGGTCGGGGACGAGGAACGAGTCTGCGTCCACCACCTCGGCGTAGTCCAATCCCGCCAGCGGCTCGGCCTCGATGATCCCGGACATGAGCCCACGCACCGCGGCGGGGTCCCGCTCGCCCGCCCCGATGGCCGCCGCGCCCGCCCGCAAGGCCGTGTAGATGACCGGCGCGGCCTCCCGCTCGGCGGGCGTCAGGTAGACGTTGCGGGACGACATGGCCAGGCCGTCGTGCTCCCGCAGCGTGGGGCAGGCGACCACTTCCACCGGGAAGGACAGGTCGCGGGCCATGCGCCGCACCACCGCCACCTGCTGGAAGTCCTTGGCCCCGAAGTAGGCCCGGCACGGCCCCACGATGGCGAACAGCTTCGCCACCACGGTGGCGACCCCGGCGAAATGGGCGGGCCGGGACGCCCCCTCCAGCGGCTCGGACACACCCGCCACCGACACCGTGGTCAGGACCGGAGTGGGGTACATCTCGGCCCCGTCCGGCACGAACAGCACGTCGACTCCCGCGGCCTCCGCCAGGGCCGTGTCCCGCTCCAGGTCGCGGGGGTAGGCCTCGAGGTCCTCGCCGGGCCCGAACTGGAGCGGGTTCACGAAGATGGAGGCCACCACCAGATGGGTCTCGGCCTTGGCCTCGCGCATGAGCGAGATGTGCCCGTCGTGCAGGTAACCCATGGTGGGCACGAAGCCGACGGTCTGGCCCTCGGCCCGGGCGTCGTCGAGCTCGCGCCGCAGCTCCCAGATGGTGGGGATGGTCTTCATCGGGTGGCGGCCAAGCGCCGGGCCGCTTCGGCGAGCGCCCGGTAGGCGTCGCGCTCGTCCTCGGGCAACGCCTCCAGGTGCCGGCGGATGGTGGCCTCGTCCCCCCGGGCCGCGGGGCCGGTCAGCGCGGCCGCGGGCCCGAGCTCGCGCACGTTGTCGACGGTGGCGGACACGAGGTCAAGGTAGGCCTCGAACGGCACCCCGACGGCGCCGGCCAGCCGCTCGACCTGGCCCAGCAGCGCGACCAGGTGGTTCGACGCGATCACCGCCGCCGCGTGGTACAGCACCCGGTCGGCCTCGTCCACCGCGAATGCCCGCCCACCCAGCGCCTCCACCAACTCCCTTCCCATCGGGTCGCCCGCCAGCGCGAACCACGCACCCCTCAACCGCTGAGCCCCGATCCCGGCGTTCGGCAGGGCGACCAGCGGATGCACGGACGCCCGCCGCCGGTGCGGCGCCAGCACGTCCAACCCGGCCACCCCCGACAGGTGCGCCACCACGACCCCGTCCCGCGGCCGTATCGCCCGCGCCACTCCCGCGATCTCGCCGTCGGGCGTCGCCACCACCACCAGGTCGGCCCCGTCGGCGGCCCCCGCCAGGTCGTCGCCCCGGCCCAGCAGCGCCAACACGTCCCAGCCCCCCGCCTCACCCAGCGCCCGCGCCAGCGACGACCCCGCCCGCCCGGGACCCACGATCCGCACCCGGCGGGCGGTCACCGCGGGTCGAGGGCGTCGAGGTCGCCCACGGGTTCGACGAAGCCTTCGGAGGCTTGGACGGCGGCTTCGTCGAACAGGTCCGGGGCCAGGTCGTGCAGGGGCGCGAGCACGAAGCGGCGCTCCAACAGGTGGGGGTGGGGCACCACCAGGTCCGGCTCGTCGACCGTGGCGCCCTCCACCCACAGCACGTCGACGTCGAGCGTGCGGGGGCCCCAGTGCACGTCCCGCACCCGCCCGGCCGCGGCCTCCAGGCGGTGGCACACGCCCAGGAGGTCTCGGGGTGAGCGGTCGGTGATCAGCTCCACCGCCAGGTTGAGGAACGGCCCCTGGTCGTCGGGGCCGCCCACCGGGTCGGTCTCGTACACCGGTGAGACCCGGGCCGGGCCGACCTCGTGCAGGGTGGCCACCGCGTCCCGCAGGTACCGGACCCGGTCGCCGAGGTTCGACCCCAGCCCCAGGTACGCCCGCCGAGGCTCGGTCACGATCGCGACCGCACGATCCTCACCCCCGACGACGCCAGGTCGTGGGTCACGGGCGGGCGCAGCTTGCGCACCGCCAGCTCCACGCCCGCGATGCGACCGTCGGCGGCCAGCACCGCGTCGGCCACGCCCGCAGCCAGGCGCTCCAGCAGCTCGACGTGCCCCTTCCGCACCGCGGCCACCGCGGCGTCGCACACGGCCCCGTAGTCGACCGTGTCGGCCAAGGCGTCGCTGGCGCCCGCCGCGGCCAGGTCCACGAAAAGGTCGAGGTCCAGCTCGAGGGGCTGGTCGGCCTCCTTCTCGTGCGGCAGCACTCCCACCCGCGCCATCACCCGCAGGCCCCGCAGCTCGATGCGATCACTCACTCGGCCGGGAAGCGCAGCTCGTCGGCCGTCGCCACCAGCTGGCGGCCCTGCGGCCCGAGCTGGCGGCCCGTCAGGCGCTCGGTGACGGAGATGGCCTGAGGACCGTACGGCACCAGGCCGGCCCACAGCAGGTAGCCGGCCACCAGCCCGCACACCCGGTCGCCCACCTCCTCCTGGTGCACGAGCAGCTTCTCGCCGTTGGCCAGCAGGTGCCGCAGCTCGACGTAGAGGTTCTTCTGGAACACCACGGGGTCGTCGTTGGCGCCCTGAGGCCGGTGCAGCCAGGGGACGCCCAGCTCGTCGTAGTTGTGCAGGTTGTGGGCCGCGGCGATGAGCGAGATGACGTGGGTGAAGCCCTGCTCGCGGATCCAGATGATCTCCTCCTGCCGGCGCACGCGGCGGTGGTTGGCGCCGTAGCCCCCCGGGCGCTCGCATACGGCCAAGCGATCCTTGAGCACCCACACGAAATTGCGCGGGGTGATGCCCTGGGCCCACTTGCCCTTCATCGCTGCCACGTCTCGCTCTCCCTTTGTTCTCTACGCGGCCGGAGCCGCCACCTCAGCCGCACTCAGCGCCCGCACGGTGGCGCCCACGTCGTGGACCCTCACCATGGCCGCCCCCGTCAGCCGCGCCCACACCGCCGTGGCCAGCGAGCCCTCGAGCCGGTCGGTCGCGGGCGCCGCGCCCCCACCCGGGGTGGCCCGCCCCGCCAGCTGGCCCAGCATCGACTTGCGGCTCGTGCCGACCAGGACCGGATAGCCGGTCGCCACCAGCACGTCGAGGTTGGCCAGCAGGTCGAGGTTGTGGTGGAGCGCCTTGCCGAAGCCGATGCCAGGGTCGATCCACACCTCGGCCACCCCCGCCGCTCGAGCCGCGTCGGCCCGGGCCACCAGGTAGTCCCGCACCTCGATCACGACGTCGTCGTAGTGGGGGTCCTGCTGCATGGTGGTGGGGTCGCCGAGCATGTGCATGGCCACGAACGCCGCGCCGGTGGCGGCGACAACCGCCCCCAGGCTGGCGCTCACGTCGTTGACCATGCGGGCGCCGGCCGCCACCGCGGCCTCGGCCACGCCCGGCTTGCGGGTGTCGATCGAGACGGCCACGCCCTCCGCCGCCAGCGCCTCCACCACCGGCAGCACCCGGCGCCGCTCCTCCGTCTCGGGGACCGGATCGGCGCGCGGCCGGGTCGACTCGCCGCCCACGTCGATCCAGTGCGCGCCCTGGGCCACCAACGCTCGGGCATGGGCCAGCGCGGCGTCGTGGTCGAGGTAACGGCCCCCGTCGGAGAACGAATCAGGCGTCACGTTGACGACGCCCATGACCTGCACAGTCGGACATCCTACGCCGCGCACCGCGGGCGCCGAGGACTCTCTGCGCGCTCAGAATCCCACGGTATGTGGTGGTCAGCGGTTGCCGACGATGAAGCGCATGGCCTCCTCGCGGGTGGCCACGCTGGTGCGGAACAGGCCCCGCACGGCCGAGGTCACGGTGGTGGAGCCCGGCTTGCGCACGCCCCGCATGGTCATGCACAGGTGCTCGGCCTCCATCACCACCATCACGCCCCGCGGGTCGAGGGTGCGGTCGATCTCGTCGGCGACCTGAGCCGTCAGCCGCTCCTGGACCTGGGGCCGCTTGGCGTAGGCGTCCACCAGCCGCGCCAGCTTGGACAGGCCGGTGATGCGGCCGTCCTTGCCCGGGATGTAGGCGACGTGGGCCTTGCCGATGAACGGGATGATGTGGTGCTCGCACACCGACTGCAGCGGGATGTCCCGCACCATGACCATCTCGTCGTGGCCGGCCTCGAAGGTGACGGCCAGGTGGGTGTCGGCGTCCTCGTGCAGGCCCGAGCAGATCTCGGCGTACATGCGGGCCACCCGCTCCGGGGTGTCCCTCAGCCCGTCACGCTCGGGGTCCTCCCCGATCGCCTCCAGGATCTCGCGCACCGCCTTGGCGATGCGCTCCAGGTCCATCGGCGTGTCGATGGGCGGGAACTCCCGGCCGGGCCACTCGTCGGTCACCGGCGTCGACCCCGGCTCACGTGCTCGACGGGCGGGGGCGCATGCCCCAGCGCCGCAGCCGGCGCCGCCAGGCGGGCTCGGCCGCGGGGGACGGCACCGGCCGCACCTCGGGGCTCTCGTTGACCTCGGCGACCGTCACCCCGTCGTGGAGCTCGCGCCGGGGACGGGGCGGAGCCGGCGGCTCCAGGTCGTCCAGCGGGACCTCGATGCCCGTGCCCTTGTCCAGCGGTCCGAACACCTCGGCCAGGTCGGAGTCGTCGAGCGTCTCCTTCTCGACCAGGGCCGCGGCCAGCCGGTCCAGCGTGGCGCGGTGGGTGGCCAGGATGAAGCGGGCCCGGTCGTGGGCGTGGTCGACGAGCCGGCGCACCTCGTCGTCGATGAGGCCGGCGATCTCGTCGGAGTAGGTGGGCTCGTGGCCGTAGTCGCGGCCCAGGAACACCTCGCCCGACTTGGTGCCGAGCTGCTGGGGGCCGAGCCGGTCGCTCATGCCGTAGGTGGTGACCATGGCCCGCGCGATCTCGCTGCAGCGCTCGATGTCGTCGCTCGCCCCGGTGGTGGGCTCGCCGAACACCAGCTCCTCGGACGTGCGCCCGCCCAGCAGCATGGTCATGGTGTCGATCAGCTCGGAGCGGGTCTTGAGGTACTTGTCCTCTTCGGGCAGGGCCAGGGTCCAGCCCAGGGCGCGGCCCCGGGACACGATCGAGACCTTGTGGATGGGGTCGGTGCCCTCCAGCACGTGGCCCACCAGGGTGTGGCCGCCCTCGTGGTAGGCGATCACCCGCTTCTCCTGCTCGGACATCACGCGGGTCTTGCGCTCGGGGCCGGCCAGCACCCGGTCGATGGCGTCCTCCAGGGCGGCCATGGTGATGTCGTCGGCCCGGCGGCGGGCGGTGAGCAGCGCGGCCTCGTTCATGAGGTTGGCCAGATCCGCGCCGGTGAACCCCGGAGTGCGCCGGGCCAGCACGTCGAGCCGCACGTCGTCCGCCAGCGGCTTGCCCTTGGCGTGGACGTCGAGAATGGCCTTGCGGCCCTCCAGGTCGGGCTGGTCGACCACGATCTGGCGGTCGAAGCGGCCGGGCCGGAGCAGCGCAGGGTCGAGGATGTCGGGCCGGTTGGTGGCGGCGATGAGGATCACGCCGGTGCGGGCGTCGAACCCGTCCATCTCCACCAGCAGCTGGTTGAGCGTCTGCTCACGCTCGTCGTGGCCGCCGCCCAGGCCCGCGCCCCGGTGGCGGCCGACCGCGTCGATCTCGTCCACGAACACGATGGCCGGCGCCGCCTGCTTGGCCTTGTCGAACAGGTCGCGCACCCGGCTGGCGCCCACGCCCACGAACATCTCGACGAAGTCGGAGCCCGAGATGGGGAAGAACGGCACGCCGGCCTCGCCGGCGACAGCCCGGGCCAGCAGGGTCTTGCCGGTGCCGGGCGGGCCGTAGAGCAGCACGCCCTTGGGGATGCGGGCGCCGATGGCCTGGAAGCGGGCCGGGTCCTGCAGGAACTCCTTGATCTCCTGCAGCTCCTCGACCGCCTCGTCGCAGCCGGCCACGTCCGCGAAGGTGACCGACGGCTCGTCCTTGCCCACCTGTTTGGCCCGCGACTTGCCGAACTGCATCACGCCCTTGCCCCCGCCCTGCAGCATGTTCATGACCAGCAGGAACGCGCCCACCAGCAGCACCGTGGGCAGCAGCGACACCAGCAGGCCGGTCCACATCGAGTCGGACTGCTGGTCGGTCGTCACCTCGATGGGCGGGTCGGCGTCGTGGAGGTCGGCGACCAGCTCGTCGGCGTACTCGGCGGGGAACGCCACCTGGTACTCGGTGTCGTCGCGCATCTTGCCCACGACGACGTGGTCGTGGTCCTTGATCTCGGCGGTGGCGACCTTGCCGTCGTCGATGGCCTGGGTGTACGCGGAGAGCTCGATCTCCTTGCGCTCGGTGCCCCGGGTGGTGAACCGGATGCCTACGAACAGCACGGCGGCGCCGAGGAGGAGATAGAGCAGGGCAGCACGGGGAATGCGTTTCACGGTGGCGATCAGGCTATCGGCGCCGTCACGCGCCCGTCAGGCCGAGCCGGGATGGGGCAAACGTCACACCCGGGTCAGGCCGAGCCGCGGTACTCGCAGACGTAAGGGAGGTTGCGGAAGCGTTCGCCGACGTCGAGCCCGTAGCCCAGCACGAAGGCCGGCGGGATCTCGAAGCCCACGTAGCGCAGCTCCTCCTCGGTCTTCTGGTTGCCCTGGCGCACGAACAGCGCGCACACTTCGAGGCTGGCCGGCTGGCGGGCGGCGAGGTTGCGGCGCAGGTAGGTCAGGGTCAGGCCCGAGTCGACGATGTCCTCGACCAGGATCACATGGCGGCCGAGCAGGTCGATGTCGAGGTCCTTGACGATGCGCACCACGCCGGATGACTTGGTGGACGCGCCGTAAGACGACACCGCCATGAAGTCGACCTCGAGCGGGAGGCGGATGGCCCGGGCCAGGTCGGCCAGGAACACGAACGCCCCCTTGAGGACACAGATCAGCAGCGGCGCGCGCCCGGCGTAGTCGGCGGTGATCTGGTCACCCAGCTCGGTGATGCGGCGGCGGATGTCGGCCTCGCCCACGACCACCGGCCCGAGCGCCGGCTCGTCGAGGTGGTGCCCGAACCCGGGCTCATCGACGACGCCGGCGTCGACGGTGTCGCGGCCGGTCACGACGAGGTCGCCGGGGAGATCGGTGGCCATGCGCGGCAGAACCTAGCGGTCGCCGCGACCCGTGGTCGAGGCTCTCGCCGTGATGATATTGACCGTAACGTCAATACTCTGTACCTTCATCTGCATGCCCTCGTTCCGAGACAGCCACGGCACTGAGCGCACTGTCCGGGGG
>JBKPRV010000384.1:0-7435 GCA_046734715.1 Actinomycetota bacterium
CGCTGGTCCGGGTGGAGGCCGAGCTGACCATCAGCCGGGCCAACGCCGTGGCCGGAGGCGCGGCGCTCGGCACCGGCACAGCCCTGTTCACCGGCCTGATCGGCGCGGTGTTCGCCGAGCCGGCCCTGGTGGTGGGGGCCCTCCCGGCTGGGATGCTCGTCGGTGGCGGCAGCGTCCGGGTGGCGGAGTCCCGCTGGCGCAAGCGCCGGGACAACGTAGCCGAGGTGCTCGACTCGCTGCTCGACCGGCTCTAGCTCAGCGCGCCTCGTCGCCGTCGTCGGGCGGGTCCTCGATGCGGACGCCCAGCGAGGGCAGCACCACCAGCGCCAGATCCAGCACCTGCTCGGGACCGACGACCACGTTGCGCAACCCGTCGCCGCCCAGCACCCCGGCCAGGGACGAGCCGTGCAGCGCCACGTCGTCCAGCTTGGCCAGCGAGAAGTTCGCTCCTGCCAACCGGCAGCCCGTGATGCGGGCCTGTTTCACGTGAGCGCGGTACCAGTCACTGCCGGTCAGGTCGCACCGAGTCACCTCGGCGCGCTCCATACGGGCCATGCGGAGCCAGGCCTCGTCCGCCTTGCAGTCGACCATGGCCAGATCGGACGCCACCACCTCGGCCGCCACCAGCGCCGAGAGGCGGCAGCGCCGGAACACCACTCGCCGGAGGACGGCCTCCTTCAGGGTGACGCCCGACAGGTCGCAGTCCTCGAACACCGTGTCGGCCCACTCGGGGCCGTCCAGGGTGGCCCCGGGCAGGCGGACACCGGCCAGGCGGCACCCGGTGAGCCGCAGGTCCTCGACCACCAGGTCGACGGCCACGCCCCCGTCGATCTCCGCGTCCTGGAGGTGGACGTCGTGGTCGAGGTAGTCGAGGGTGGCCTGCTCTGCCGTGCGGGGCAGCCGGGGCTCGGCCGCGGGCGACGGCACGGGTCAGCCCCGCGGCGGCAGGGTGCGCAGGCCCAGCTCGGCCAGGTAGGCGGGCTCGACCGGGGTCGGGGCGTTGGTGAGCGGGTCGGCGCCCGACTGGGTCTTGGGGAAGGCCACCACCTCGCGGATGTTCTCCTCCCCCACCAGCAGGGCCACCAGCCGGTCGATGCCGAAGGCGAATCCCGCGTGGGGCGGGGCGCCGTAGCGGAAGGCGTCGAGCAGGAAGCCGAAGCGCTCCTGCGCCATCTCGGGGCCGATGCCCAGCAGACCGAAGATGGTCTGCTGCACGTCGGCCCGGTGGATCCGGACCGAGCCCGAGCCCAGCTCCCAGCCGTTGAGCACCAGGTCGTAGGCCTGGGACCGCACCCGCAGCAGGTCCGCCGGGTCGTCCGAGTCGAGCAGGGCCAGGTCGTCGGGGTGGGGCATGGTGAAGGGATGGTGGGCGGGCACCGGGCTGCCGTCGTCGCCCAACCCCTCGAACAGCGGGAAGTCGACGACCCAGAGGAAGTGCAGCCCGCCCTCGGTCACCGGCGGGCGTCCCAGCTCCAGCCGCAGCAGGCCGAGCACAAGGCGCACCACCGGCCGCTGGTCGGCCACCAGCAGCAGCAGGTCGCCGGGCTCGGCCTCCAGCTGTGTTCGGATGCCGGCCAGCTCGCCGTCGGAGAGGAACTTGGCCACCGGGCTGTCCAGCGTGTCGTCGGTGACCCGCATCCACACCAGACCCTTGGCACCCCAGCGTTTGGCCGCGTCGGTGAGGTCGTCCAGCCGCTTGCGGGAGAAGTCGCCGCCGCCCGGGACCCGCATGCCCTTCACCGTCTGGCCCGCGAACGCCTTGAACCCGGTCTCGGCGAAAACATCCGTGAGCTCGACCAGCTCCATGCCGAAGCGGATGTCGGGCTTGTCGGAGCCGTAGCGCTCCATGGCGTCCTGCCAGGTGATGGAAGGGATGTCGCCCACCTCGGCGTCGGTGACGGCTCGGGTGGCGGCCCGCACCGGGTCGGACACGAAGGCCAGCACGTCCTCCTGGCCCACGAAGCTGGCCTCGACGTCCAGCTGCATGAACTCGAACTGGCGGTCGGCGCGCAGGTCCTCGTCCCGCAGGCAGCGGGCGATCTGGTAATAGCGGTCGATCCCGCCCACCATGGTGAGCTGCTTGAACAGCTGGGGGCTCTGCGGAAGGGCGTAGAAGTTGCCCGGGTGCAGCCGGGACGGGACCACGAAGTCGCGGGCGCCCTCGGGGGTCGAGGCGATCAGCATCGGCGTCTCCACCTCGACGAAGCCCTGGCGCTCCATCGAGCCGCGGATGGCGGCGTTGACGTGGGCCCGCGCTCGCAGGTTGCGCTGCATGCGCTCCCGCCTCAGGTCGACGTAGCGGTGGCGCAGGCGCACCACCTCGTCGGCGTCGATGCGGTCGTCCACCGGGAACGGCGGCGGTTCGGCCCGGTTCAGGACCTCGACCGTGCACTCCCCCACCTCGACCTCGCCGGTGGCCAGCGCCGGGTTGGCCGTGCCCTCGGGCCGGGTGCGGACCACGCCGGTGACCCGCACCACCCACTCGTTGCGCACGTCGACCGAGCCGTCGATCACGCACTGGACCACACCCTCCCGGTCCCGGAGGTCGAGGAAGGCCAGGTGCTCGCCGTGCTCGCGGCGGCGCGCCACCCAGCCGCACAGGGACACGGTCTGGCCCGCGTGCTCGGGGCGCAGCTCGCCGCACCAGTGGGTGCGCAGGCCCCAGGCGGGCGGGTAGCTGGTCACGATGCCTCCAGGATGGTGCGGACCCGGTCGACGACCTGGTCCCGGGGGACGATCTGCTGCTCGGCGCGTCCGAGGTCCCGCACCGTGGCGGTCTTGTCGGCGGCTTCCCGCTCGCCCACGATCACGGCCACCCGGGCGCCAGAGCGGCCTGCCGCCTTCATCTGGGACTTCATCGAGCGGCCGTCGTAGGCCCGGTCGGTGCGCAGCCCGGCTCCGCGCAGCTCCTGCGCCAGGTCGCGGGCGGCGCTGCCGTCGGTGGTGTCCACCACGAACACGTCGAGCACGCTGTCCGGCGCCGGGAGCACGCCCTCGGCGTCGCAGGCCAGCAGCATCCGCTCGATGCCGGAGCCGAAGCCGATGGCCGGGGTGGGCGGACCACCCAGCTGCTCGACCAGCCCGTCGTAGCGGCCGCCGGCGATGATGGTGGACTCGGCGATGTCGAGCGCCTCGCTCTGGAACTCGAACAGGGTGTGCGTGTAGTAGTCGATGCCCCGGACCAGGCCCGGGTCCAGCTCGTAGGGGATGTCGAGCGCTCGCAGGCCGGCCTGCACCCGGTCGAAGTGGGCCTGGGAGGCGCCATCGAGCGCGATGCGGGGCGCGCCCACGATGGCGGCCTGGGTCTCGGGGCGCTTGGAGTCGAGCACCCGCAGCGGGTGGGTCTCGACCTTCTCCCGGTCCTCGGGGGCGAGGTCGCCGGCCCGACCCCGCAGCCAGTCGCTCAGCTTGGCCGCGTAGGCGACCCGGTCGGCGGGGGTCCCCATGGTGTTGAGCCGCAGGTGCCAGCGGCGCAGGCCGAGGGCGTCGAGGTAGGCGGCGCCGAGCGCGATGACCTCGACGTCCACGTCGGGGTCGTCCGTGCCGATCACCTCCACGTCCAGCTGGTGGTGCTGGCGGAGGCGGCCGGCCTGCGGGCGCTCGTAGCGGAACGCCGGCGTGACGCACCACACCTTCCACGGCGTGGCGGGGTGGTGCTGGACGTAGGCCCGGACCACCGAGGACGTGGCCTCCGGGCGCAGCGCCAGGTGGCGGTCACCCTTGTCCCGGAAGTCGTACATCTCCTTGCGGACGATGTCGGTGCCCGCGCCTATCCGGGCGAACACGGCCACGTCCTCGAACATCGGCCCGTGCACCAGCCCGTGGCCGTAGCGCTCGGCCAGCCCGGCGAAGGTGGCGATGAGCGCCTGCCAGCGGGCCGACGCCGGCGGCAGCACGTCCTGGGTGCCGATGGGCGCACGGAAGGTCTCGGGCATGACGCGTCGAGGCTAGCGGCGGGACGCTACGCGGCCGGAATGGGTTCGCGCCGGACTCGCCGGATGGCGGCGTCGAACGCGACCGCCGCCAGCAGCACGATCGCGGGCTCGGCCGGCGCTCGGAACCGGGTCGAGCCGTAGAACACCAGCACGGTGATGACCACGTTGGCCACGGTGCTGAGCAGCGGGAACGAGGGCACGCCCCGGCGGCGCAGCACCACCACCCCGGCGACGGCGGACAGCCCCAGCACCCAGAAGCTGCCGACCGCGGCCCAGGACGCATTGATGGGGCGGGCCTCGGCGAACCAGTCGAAGTTCACCTGGTCGGACACGTGCGCCACGTTGAAGGTGCGCAGCACCCGCGCCACCAGCACCCGGGGCAGCCGGTCCCGGTGCTCGTCGAGGTAGTCCATAGCGTTCTGGCGGCTGAGTCGGTCCAGCACCGAGCGGTCCCGGTCGCCCCAGTCGGTGATGCAGTCGAGCGACCACGAGCCGAGGTTGTGCCCGTAGAAGGTGTCGTCGCAGTAGGCCGCTTCCAGCGT
Organism: Actinomycetota bacterium; assembly: GCA_046734715.1. GTDB lineage: Bacteria > Actinomycetota > Acidimicrobiia > Acidimicrobiales > VFJN01 > ZC4RG19. The sequence continues at coordinate 4,478 of JBKPRV010000384.1, forward strand.
CGGCCCCATCTGGGTGGACAGGGTGGCGGGCTCCTCGAAGCGGATCAGGTTGGCGACGACCCAGGGCGACACGACCAGTACGAAGGCTCCGGCGCCCAGCGCGAACCGGCCCAGGCGCGCCCGAGCCCCCGTCACGTTCGGCACCCAGACCGCCAGCGGCAGGACCAGCAGCCCCACCAGCATGAAGGCCTCGGCCCGGGCCAGCGTGGCCAGCCCGATGGCCCCACCCACCAGGGCGAAGCGCGGGGCCGAGGGTTTCTCCCATGCCTGGTAGGCGGTGAGGATCACCACCGTCCCGCACAGCAGCGCGAGGCTCTCGGACATGAGGGTGGCATCGGGCAGCCACAGCCCGGGGTAGATCGCCCCCACGCCTGCGGCGATCAGCCCGACCCGGTCCCCGGCGATGCGCCGCCCGGTGAAGCCGAGCAGGGCGATGGTCGCGGTGCCCAGCAGGCAGCCCACGAGCTGGTGGCTGAGGATGGTGTCGAAGCCCAGCAGCGAGGGCAGCGCCAGCACGAGGATCCAGCCCGGCGGATGGTCCGCCCCCGGCATGCTGATGCCCTTGTCGTAGGCGTAGGGATGGACGAACCCCTTGCCGTCGGCGAGCAGGTTCGCCGCCCGGTGGTAGTAGTACGCGTCCCCGCCGATGGTGTCGACCTGCTTCCAGCCCAGCGTGTAGCCCACGCGGACGCCCAGCGCCACGACGCAGATGGCCAGCAGCACCCACCAGAACGTCCGGCTCGGCCGGGCCGCCCCCTCCCGCCCCTCGTCGCGCCCTTCGTCCGCAGCCTCGGGCGCGCCGGCGGCCTCACCAGGCTCGCCGGCCTCCTCGGCCACGACGACATCGGACGCTCCCCCACCAGGCACGCGGGCGAGGTTACCCAAGCCGCCTGCGCGGCCCGAACCTTGGCCGCGGTCGCGCCCTACGCCCTAGTCACCCAGGTCGGTCGGGCGCGGCCCGCACCTGCCGGACCACCAGGTCCACCAGCTCGGGGATGAGCGGCGGAGGTTGCTCGTGGCCTACGCCGTCCCACGGGACGAGGGTCGCGTCCGGGATCCCTCGGGCCAGGGCTTCGGCGTGGGGGAAGGGGTAGACCGGGTCCTCGGTGCCGTGGACGACCAGCGTGGGGGCTCGGATCGCGGCGAGGGCGTCGAGGCGCGACGAGGCTGACGGGACGCCGGCGGCGGGGTTGGTGCCCCGGGCGACGTCGGCGGTGGCGATCTCGCGGTAGTGCGGCTCGTCGAACGGGAAGCGGCTGCCCGCCACCGCTCGGCAGAAGTCCACTTGGAGCTGCACGAAGTCCTCGTCGGTCTCGATGCGGCGGTCGAGGCCGTCGAACACGGACGGGTCGCCGGAGGGCAGCCGGGGGTCGGGGCCCGGGGTGGTGCTCACCAGGGTGAGCGAGAGCACCCGTGCGGGGTGGAGCAGCGCCGCCGCCTGGCAGATCATGCCGCCCATCGACACCCCCAGCCAGTGGGCCCCGCCGGGCACGCCGGCGGCGTCCAGCACCGCCAGGGCGTCGCCGGCCATGTCGTCGAGGTCGTACGAGGCGTCCGCCCCCACAATGGGGGTCGACAAGCCGGTGTCCCGGTTGTCGAACCGGACGACCCGGCACCCCGCGGCCGCCAGGCCCTCGACCAGCTCCGGCGGCCACCAGACCACCGAGGCACCGCCGCCCGGCACCAGCAGCACGACCGGACCGTCCGCCGGGCCACCGGCGTCGTACCACAGCCGCACCCCGTCCGAGTCCACGTAGCCCGGCATCGTCTCCGGCGAGTCAGCCGCCCTTGCCGGGGACGACCCGATAGGCGTCGTACACGGAGTCGATGCCGCGGATGGTCGACAGCAGCGAGTCGAGGTGGGACGGATCGCCCAGCTCCATGTCGAAGCGCATCTTCGACACCCGGTCGGAGCCCGTCTGGGTGGTGCACGTGAGGATGTTGACGTGGTGGTCGGCGAACGCCGCGGTCACGTCCCGCAGCAGGCGGGCGCGGTCCAGGGCCTTGACCTCGATGGAGGCGATGAACACGCCGCCCGGCTCGAGGTCCCACTCCACGTCGATCAGGCGGTCGGCCTGGCCCTCGGCCAGCGACACCGCGTTGGCGCAGTCGGCCCGGTGCACCGAGACGCCGCGGCCCCGGGTCACGAAGCCGATGATCTCGTCGCCCGGCACCGGCGTGCAGCAGCGCGACAGCCGGACGAACACGTCGTCCAGCCCCTCGACGTGGACGCCGGCCGGCCCCCGGTTGGGGCGGGACCGGCGCGGCTCGCGGATGGTGGTGGGCAGGGTCTCCTCGCCCCCGCCCGCCGCCTCGCGCAGGGCCTTGGCCACCCGGGACGCGGCCGCCTTGGCCGACACGTGGTTCTCGCCGATGGCCGCGTACAGCGCGTCGAGGTCGGCGTAGTTCATGGCGCGGGCCGTCTCGGACAGCATGTTGCCGGACTGGAGCTTCTGCACCGGCAGGCCCTCGCGCCGCAGCGCCTTGATGAGGTCGTCGCGCCCGGACTCGATGGCGTCCTCCCGCCGCTCCCGGGAGAACCACTGGCGGATCTTGGACGCGGCACGCGGCGTCCCCACGATCTGCAGCCAGTCCCGTGACGGGCCCGCGCCCTCCACCTTGGAGGTGAAGATCTCGATGGTGTCGCCCGAGGACAGCTTGGAGTCGAGCGGCACCAGCCGGCCGTTCACCCGGGCCCCGATGCAGGCGTGGCCCACCTCGGTGTGGATGGCGTACGCGAAGTCGATGGGGGTGGCGTCCACCGGCAGGGTCACGACCTTGCCCTTGGGGGTGAACACGAAGACCTCGTCTTGCTCCAGGTCGACCTTGAGCCGCTGCATGAACTCGTCGGGGTCGCTGGTCTCGGACTGCCAGTCGACGATCCGGTTGAGCCACGGCAGGTCGCCGGTGTTCGGGTCGCGGTCCTTGTAGGCCCAGTGGGCGGCCACGCCCTGCTCG
>JBKPRV010000385.1:0-7057 GCA_046734715.1 Actinomycetota bacterium
GGGTGGGCCGGGCGGATTGGTCGTCGTCGTGGGGCACGGCGTGGTGGTCGGCGGCGCAGTCGTCGGCGGCGTGGTGGTCGGCGGCTCGGTCGGCGGCGGCGTGGTGGTGGGTGGCTCGGTCGACGGCGTCGTGGTGGTCCGCGCCCGGGTGGTCGTGGTCCGGGGCCGGGTCGTGGCGGGCCGGCTGGTGGTGGGCGGCTCCGAGGTGGTCGTGGCTTCGACGGTCGTCGACGTGGACAGCGTGGTCGTCGTGGCCACGGTGGACAGCGGGTCGGTGACGGCGATGGCCGGGTCGTCGTTGCCCCCGCCGCCGGTGCCCGCGGCCAGGGCGAAGCCGCCCAGCAGCACGATGGCGAGCCCGGCGCCGATGGCGCCCACGATCAGGCGTGGGTCGGTGGAGTCGCCGAAGCCCCGCGACTTCTTCTCCAGCGGCTCGTCGTACCGATCCTCGTCGTCGAAGTCGTGCTGGTCGCCGCGGCGGCCGGCCATGCCGCTGAGGGCCCCGGAGCCCGAGCGGGTGCCGAACGGGTCGGTGTCGCTGGTCGTGAGCTGGCGGAAGGCGTCGTCGGCGCCGTCCGAAGGGTGCCCGATGCCCTCGGGCTCGACGCCGTAGTCGAGATACGGATCCGCAGGGCCGTTCTCCACCGGGGGCATGTAGCCGCGGGGCAGCAGCGGGTCGGCTCCCGCCATCGCACTGGCACCCGCCACCGCACCGGCACCCGCGCCCAGCTGGCCGTCGTCGAACACCGACGTGCGGGTGTCGGCCCATGGCGGGTCGGAGACCGGCTCGGCGGGCGGGGGTGCTTCGATGCCCCAGAACTCCGGGTCCACTTGCGGCTCGAGTACCGGCGCGGGCGGAACCGTCACCGGCTCGGGGTCCGGCGGCACCACGGGCGCCGGCGGCATCAGGGGCTCGGGTGACGCCAGGGGTTCCGGCGGCATCAGCGGCTGGGGGGACGCCAGGGGCGCCGGCACCGCCGGACTCGCGTCGGGCGGGTCCTCGTCCGCGAACAGGGCGGCACCGAGGCTGACCGTCAGCTCGGGGAGCGGATCGGCGACTATCGGCAGGCCGATGCGCTCGGTGATGAGCCGTGACAGCAGCGGGATCCGGGATGAGCCGCCCACCACCAGGGCCACGTGCAGGTCCGACAGCGTGAGGCCCGCGTCGGCCACCACCGCGAGGACGAGGTCGACCGCCTCGGCCAGCGTGCTGCCGATGCCGCGCTCGAGGTCGTCACGGGCGATCGACACCTGGGTCTGGATGTCGGGGAGGTTGACGTTGATGACCGTCTCGTGGACGGACGACAGCTCCTCCTTGGCCCGGCGGCAGGCGGCGCGTAGCCGGCGCAGGGCGTACATCCCATCGTGGTCGGCGATGTCGACCCGGGTGGTCACGTCGTGGCCGAGCATGTCCTCGACGTGGGCGAGCACCGCGTTGTCCACGTCGAAGCCGCCGAACTCGGGCAGGCTGGCGGGCTCGCCGATGAGGTCGAAGCCGGTCTCGGTGCGCCGCACCAGCGTCACGTCGAAGCTGGACCCGCCGAAATCGATGACGGCCGCGGTGGTGCCGACCGCGAGCTCGACGTCGTGGGCCAGCTTGGCCATGGCGGCGATGGGCTCGGGTACGAGCATGACCTCGCTCGTGGTGACCCGGCTCGCCGCCTGCTCCAGCAGCTCCTCGATCGGGGCGCCGAGCCGGAGCGGGTGGGTGAGCACCAGGTGGCCGGGCCACTCGCCCGCGGCCGAGGCCCGCGAGATCGCCGTGCCGATCAACGCCTCGGTGAGCGAGAGGGGATCGGCGGTCTGGCCGTCGAGGACGATGGGGCCGGGCTCTTCCAGGCGAGCGGACACTTCGCGGGCGGCCAGGGTGGGCTCGTAGCGGCTGCGCTGGTCGGCGGCCTCGCCGACCAGCATCGAGCCGTCCGCCCGGGGGAGCGCGACCGCCGGCATCGTGGTCTCCGTCTCGCCGATGGCGCACGGCTCGATGTCCGGCCCGCGGCGGACCGCCACGGAACAGGTAGTCGCGCCGAGGTCCACCCCCAGGCTGTAGCTCATCTTGTCTCCCACCACCCCAGCTCGCGCCCTGACACTGGAACGTAACAAGCGGAGATCCGCGTTGTCCCACCCCAGATGTGTTCTCGACGGAAAAGTACGCCAAAACTGGTGAGCTCGACGTCGCTTGCGCACTCCGCGCGCACGCACTCACAGTGGGTGTCAGACAGGGAGAGTGGCCGTCTCCGGTTCTCGGGCGTCGTCGCCGGGATCCGCGGCGGGCGACCGCCGGCGGCGGGCCACGATCCAACCCGACGCCAGCCCCGCCAGCGCCACGAGCATGGCGGGCGCCAGACCGTAGCGCGTGTAGAGCGTGGTGCCCTGGCGGCGCCCGACGGTGTCGTGCAGCACGATCTGCTCGGACACTGCGCTGCGCTGGTGCACGGTCCCGTCGGGGCCGATGACCGCGCTGAACCCGGTGGGCGCCACCTGGAGCAGCCAGCGGTCGCTCTCGAGCGCGCGCATTCGGGACGACGCCACCTGCTGGGTCTGCAGCAAGGTGCCGGTGAACGACGACCCGTTGGTGGGGTTGAGGATGACGTCGGCGCCCGCCTCGACTCCCTCCCGCACCCGGTCCCCGAAGAACACCTCCCACGAGATGGCCACGCTCAGCTTGCCGGCCGGTGTGTCCAGCAGGGCGGGGTGGTCGCCGATGACGGCGTCGCGGCTGGGGAGGTAACGACCTCCGAACGGCTCGACCAGGCTGCGCAGCGGCACGTACTCGCCGAAGGGCACGCGGTGGACCTTGTCGTAGCGGTCGACGATGTCGCCGTCGGGCCCGAAGGCGACCGAGGCGTTGAGGAAGTGGTGGGGCCCGTCGTCCTCGACCACCCCGGCGATCAGCGTGGCGTTCAGGCGGCGGGCCTCGTCGGCGAGCTCGTCGCCCTCGCGGTCGTCGGCCAGCGAGTCGACGTCGACCACGTCCTCGGGCCAGACCACGAGGTCGACCGGCGGCTCGACCCGCCGGCTCGCCTGCAGGTGGCGCTCGAACACCTTGCGCTCGTCGGTGTCCAATGCCCGGGTGCCCTGGACGCCGCCGCCCTGCACCAGCGCCACCCGCATCGTCCCCACCTGCTCGGCGCGGGGCCCGATGGCCGCCCCGACGACGGCGAGCACCACGATCCCCGCCGCCGCTCCCGCGGCCAGCCACCTCCGGCCGACCAGCGCAGCCAGGGCGATGCCCCCGATCACCGTGAGCTCGACCAGCAGCAGGGCCCCGCCGAGGCGCAACGCGGGCGCCAGCGGCCCGGCCACCTGCCCCACGGCCAGGCTCGACAGCGGCACCCCGCCGAACGGCCACGTCCAGCGCAACAGCTCGGCCAGCGCGATGGCCCCCGGCAGCGCGAGCCATCGCCCGGGTGCAGCTGCGGGAACGAGCACCATCGCTCCCCCCAGGAGCGCGGCGTAGGCCACGGTGGCGATCACGTAACCCGGTGCGGTCAGCTCGATCATCCACGCCAGCGAGGGCACGTACAGCCCGATGCCCACCAGGGTCCCCCGCCAGAACCGTGTCCCCCGGGAGCGGTCGGCGATGAGCCGGTCGAGCAGCGCCACGCCCAGGAACGCCAAGGGCCACCACCCCCAAGGCGGCAGCGCCGCGGCCATCAGCAACCCCGTGCCCAGGCAAGCGAGGGGGGTCAGGAACCTCTGCATGTCGCCGGTGATGATCGCACGCGCACGCCCCCGCGGCCCAAGCGCGCGTCTAGGAGCCGACCAGGCGGAAGTGGGCGACGATGCGCAGGGCGGCCGAGCCCTTGGGGTGGCAGGCGAAGAGGGTGGCCGTGTGATCCGGGGACTGGTCGACGATGTGCATGGCGTCGGGCGTGACGATCTCGGTGCCGGTCAGCTCGTAGGTCCAAGTGGTGCCGTCGTTCATGGTGAAGACGAGCGGGTCGCCGGGGGCGAGCCGGTCGAGGTCGTAGAACGGCCGGCTGTGCGTGACGCGGTGGCCGGCCACCACCACGTTGCCGAGCTGCCCGGGCAGGGCGGTGCCCGGCCAGTGGCTGGGGCCGCGATCGATGGCGGTGAGGGTGACGCCCTCGTGCAGCTGCTCGGACACCCCGATGGTGGGCAGCGCCAGCGTCGCGTGCACCACGTCGGGGGTGTCGGCGTAGGGGTCGGCCGGAGCGTCCTCGGGCTGGGGAAGCGCCGGGGCGGCGGTGAGCGTGGTCGAGGTCGAGGGCGCGGGGGACGCGGTCGTGACCGGGACCGGATGGTCGGCGAGCCGGATGGCCGCCTCCCCTGTGTCCCCGCCGTCCCCGGCGTGCAGGGCGACGCCGGTCAGCCCGAGCGCCGCCACCAGGAGGGCCCCGACCGCCCCGACCAGGGGGGCGCGGCGGCGGGCCCGGGAGGTCATGGGCTCAGGACTTGGGCGGCCGCGGCCCGACCACCCCGGATGCAGGCGGGGATGCCCACGCCCCGCGCCCAGGCGCCGGTGACCGCCAGGCGGGGCGATACGCGGGCCACGGCTGCCTCGGCATCAGCGACCGCGGCCAGGTGACCCGGGCGGGGCTGGGGGAACGAGCGGGGCCAGCGGGTGAGCCGGACCTCGCTCGGCGGGGCCTTCACGCCCATGGTGGTGGCGAGGTCGTCCAGCACCGCCGCCACCAGCGCGTCGTCGGCCAGGGTCAGGGCGCGGTCGTCGCCGTCCCGGCCCACCGACGCCCGCAACAGCGCCAGGGACGGGTCCACGCCGAGATGCGTCCACTTGCTGGTCACCCACGAGCAGGCGGTGATGGTCAGGCCCGCGCCGGTGGGCACCAGGAACCCGGACCCGTCCATGGCGCTGTCGATCCCGTCGCGGGGCACGGCCAGGGCTACGAGCGCCACCGACGCCGTGTCGATCCCCGCCAGGAAGGCGCTTGCCTCGGGGGCCAGCGGGGAGCGGAGCGGCGCGGTGGCGCATGCCGGGGTCGCCAGCACCACCGAGTCGGCTACGACGCCGGCGGGCTCGACCGCGAACCCGGCGCCGGAGAGCGTGACGGCGGTGATTTCGCAGCCGGTGCGCTGGCCGTCGCCGAGGGCGTCGGCCAGCGCGGCGATCACCCGCCCGACCCCACCGGCGGGGGCCAGGAACACCGGCCGGCCCGTGTCCACCGTCGCGGCCCGCAGCGCCGCCGCCGCCCGCACCAGGCTCGGGTCGTCCGGATCGCGGTCGCGGGCCGCGGCCAGCTGGGCCGCGCTCACCTCCAGCGACAGCCGGTCGCAATCACCCGCGTAGATGCTGCCCACCAGCGGGGCCACCAGGCGCTCGTGCACCTCGTCGCCCAGCCGCCGCCGCACCAGGGCCCCGACGCTCTCGTCGCCGCCGGGCCGGTCGTCGGGCCGGGTCAGGTCCTGGCGCGCTCGCTCGACCCCGGCCGGCGACAGCAAGCCCGACGCCGCCACCGCGTCCATGTCGACCGGCACGCCCAGCAGCTGCTCGGGGGGCAGCCGGCGCAGGGCGCCGTCCCACCACACGTACGCAGTGCCGGTGGCGGGGGAGACCAGCTCGGCCTCCTGGCCCAGCTCGGCGCACAGGTCCACCGCCTCGGGCACCCGGGCCAGGAACGCGTCGGCCGCCTCGTCCAGGTCGACGCCCGCCAGCGGAGAGGTCCGCACCTTGCCTCCGGGCCGGTCGCCGGCGTCGAGGACGACGACCCGCGCCCCTCGCCGGAGTCCCTCCCACGCAGCGGCCAGCCCGCTGATCCCGGCGCCGACAACCGCCAGGTCGACATGCTCGCTCACGACGCCTGCCGCACGCGTTCCGCCAGGGCGCCGAGCACCACCGGCTCGTCGTTGATCGAAGCGGTGCGGGCGAAGGCCAGGCCCACCTCGCCCGCCACCCGGCGAGCATCCACGTCGAGGTCGTACAGCACCTCCAGGTGGTCCGACACGAAGCCCTGCGGGCACACCAGCACGCCCGCCACCTCGTCCCCGGCCCCCAGCTCGCGGATGACGTCGAGGATGTCGGGGCCGCGCCACGGTTCGGGCGTGCGGCCCGCCGACTGCCAGGCCAGCGCCCACCCGTCGCCCAGATCCGCGCGCTTGGCGATGGCCGCCGCCGACGCGTGCAGCTCGTCGGGGTAGGGGTCGCCCTGCAGCACCCGCTCGGGCAGCGAGTGGGCGGTGAACAGGACCGTGGTCCGCTCGGGGAGCGTGGCCCGCGCCGCCTGCACCCGCTCGGCCTGGGCGTCGAGCCACGCCGGCTCGTCGTGCCAGCGGTCGATGCCGGTGTAGCTCAGGCCTCGGGCCTCGGCCGCCTCGCGCGCCCGGGCGTGATACTCGCCGACCGACCCCCGCGAGTAGTGCGGTGCCAGCACCAGGCCCACGGCGCGTTCCACGCCCGCATCCACCAGGCCGGCCAGCGCGTCCTCGAGAAACGGCGCCGCGTGCTTGTTGCCCAGCGCCACCCGCCACGCCCCGGGCTCGTCGACGTCCAGCGCCGCGGCGATTCCGTCCACCTGGGCGCGGGTGCGCACCGCCAACGGGGAGGTGCCGCCAATGGCCTCGTAGCGGCGAGTCAGGTCCGCCAGCTGCTCGGGCGACGGCGGGCGACCGCGGCGGATGTGGGTGTAGTAGGCCTCGATGTCGGCCGGCGACGAGGGGGTGCCGTAGGCCATCACCACGAGGCCCGATGTCATGCCGGCGCTTCCCACGCGTGGACCAGCTCGACGAGCCGGGCCAGGATGTCGGGGTCGGTCTCGGGCAGCACCCCGTGGCCCAGGTTGAAGATGTGCCCGGGACGCCCGCCGTTGCGGGTGAGCACGTCGGTGGCGGCCTCGGCCACCGCGGGCCACGGGGCCAGGCACACCGCGGGGTCGAGGTTGCCCTGGACCGCCACGTCGGGCCCTAGGCGCTGGCGGGCCTCGTCCAGCGGCACGCGCCAGTCGACCCCCACCACCGACGCTCCGGCCTTGGCCAGCAGCCCGAGCAGCTCGCCGGTGGTCACGCCGAAATGGATGCCCGGCACGCCGAGGTCCGCCACGCCCGCGAACACCTTGGCGCTAGCCGGCAGGACGTGGCG
>JBKPRV010000386.1:0-8436 GCA_046734715.1 Actinomycetota bacterium
GCCCTCGCTCGCGCGGGCCGTGCGGGCTTGTCCCCGTCGGCGGCCGGCGGAGGGGCCGGCTCCTCCATATCGGGCTCGGGGTCGAGCGTGGCCTCGTCGGGATCCGGGTCGGGCGCCGCCTCGTCGGGCGAGGCCTCCTCGGCCTCCGGCTCGTCGGGCGCCAGCTCGGCCCGCAGCTCGTCGAGCAGGGCGTCGGCGGCGGACAGGTCCACCTCGCCCTCGAGGTCGTCGTCGTCCACGGGGACCGGGGGGGCGGCCGCGGCCAGGGCGCCTGCGGCCTCCAGGGCAGCCCGTGCCTCCCGCTCGGACGCCGCCACCAGGAAATCGACCGGGGCGCTCACCTCGGCCTTGGCGTCCTCCACGGCCTCCTGCAGGCGGGCGGCCTTGCGAGCGTTGAGCGTCGCCAGCCGAGCGACGGCCACCTGGTTCAGGTGGGAGGCGTTGGCCACCATGGCGGATCGCACCCGGGCGATCGCGGCAGCGGCCTCCGGCAGCTGGGCTTCCAGGGCCTCGATCCGGGCGCGCGCGTCCCGCATCCGCAGGGCGAACACGCGGGCCGCGCCATCCCAGCGCGTGGCCTCGGCCCGGTGGCCCGCCCGCGCCGACTCGCCGGACTGCACCAGGGCCCGCTTGGCCAGGTCACGGGCCTTCGCCTCGTCGTCGGCCGCGGCGGCGAGCTCGACCGTCAGCTCGACCCGGCGGGTGGTCAGGACGGAGATCTCCTCCCGCAGCTCGCGGTCGCGGGCCTGGGCCGCGTCGATGGCCTCGGCGATCTGGCGGCGGGCCTCGGCCGGGCGCAGGCGGACGTCGTTGGGCGGGCCCGTCGGGGGGTTCCACATGGGATCAGACACTCGTCACCGCCTCGGTGTGACGCTGGGTGGCTGCCATTTTACGGACGGCGACCGGTCTGGGCGTCAATGCTCAGCCAAGTCGCCCGAGGTGCTCGAGCAACAGCTCGTTGAGCCGCTCGGGTACCTGTTCCGATACCCAGTGGCCGACCCCTTCGAGCACCTCGAACCGGTAGGGCCCCGCGACGAACCGACCCGTGGCCTCCGCGGCCTCCCGGCCGAGGGCGGGGTCAGCCGTCGACCACACGTACATCGTGGGCGTGGTGATGGGACCCAGCCCCTCAACCAGGGTCAGGTCGGCAGCGCGGTACCAGTTCAGCGCAGCGCCCAGCGCCTCCGGGGTGCCCAGCGCCTCCAGGTAGGGAGCGGCCTTGCCCTCGGGCATGCCGCTGATGGCGTAGAGGTTCTTGAGCCCCAGGGCGTCGTTGGCCAGGAACTGGTCCTGCGAGGTCGGATCCCGGAAGATCTCGAAGTAGCTCGAGCGCATCGCCTGGTCGCCGCCGAGCTCGCCGCCCAGCGCCAGCCCCATGGCGGCCGGGTGGGGGGTGGACACGACCGTGAGCGTGTGCAGCCGGTCGGCATGGCGCCCGCCCACCTGCCACGCCACGGCCCCGCCCCAGTCGTGGCCCACCAGGTGGAACCGGTCCATGCCCAGGGCGTCTGCCACGCCGACCACGTCGGCGATCAGCTCGGGCGACCCGTAGGCCTCGACGTCGGGGGGACGGGCCCGCGGCGAGTAGCCGCGCTGGTCGAAGGCGGCGGCACGGTAGCCGGCCGCGGCCAGAGCCTCGATCTGGGGCACCCAGGCCCGCGACGTCTGGGGGAAGCCGTGCAGCAGCAGCACGGGCGTGCCCGCCTCCGGCCCGGCGGCCAGGCCGTCGAAGGTCAGCGGGCCGACCTGGATCTCGATGGAGTCCATGGCGAGTCTCAGAGGTCGAGCAGGCTGCGCCAGTCCGCCTGGTGGGCGGCAGCCACGTCGTCCGGCGAGCGCCGCAGCGCCTCGTCGGGGACCAGGTCGACCACCCGGCGCAGCGCGCCGTAGTGGTACGGGTGGGCCACCTCGGCGAACAGCGGCTGACGGAAGGCGACGAGATCGGGCGTGGCGTCGCCCAGGAACCCCCACACCGTGAGCGCCACCGTGAGGTCGGCGAGGACCGGCGCCCGGCCGAAGAGCGAGGCCCGCTTGAGCGCCACCGCGCTGGCCCCGGCGAGCGCGTCCTCCTCGCGCTCGTCGTCGGCCAGCTGGAGCTGGCCCTGGAAGCGGCGGGCCAGCACGTAGACGTAGCCCTGGTCCGGCCCCTGCGAGCCGAGCAGGTTGCCCCGGTCGTAGCCGACGTCGGAGTCGCCCGGACGGTCCGGACGCCAGGAGTCGGCGCGGCGGGGCGGTGACTGGTAGCCCCGGACCGGCTTCAGCGGGGTCAGGGGGACGTACTCGGGTGCGGCCACGCCGTCACGCTACTCGGGGGTAGGCGCGCGGCCCCAGAGCCGCTAGTCCGACGCGTGGAGCAGGCCGTAGACCATCGAGTCCACCAGCGCCTGCCACGACGCCTCGATGATGTTCTCGCTGACCCCGACCGTCGACCAGGCGCGATCGCCGTCGGTCGAGTCGATGAGGACCCGCACCACCGCGCCCGTCTCGGCCGCGCCCTCGACGACGCGCACCCGGTAGTCGGTGAGGTGGATGCGGCCCAGCCCCGGGTAGCGCCGGGTCAGCACCGAGCGGAGGGCCGCGTCGAGCGCGTTGACCGGGCCGTTGCCCTCGCCGATGGCCACCAGCCGCTCGTCGCCCGCCCACACCTTCACCGTCGCCTCGGTGTCGATGATCGAGTCTCCGTCCTCGATGGGAGCACCACCTCGCATGGCGTTGCGGTGGTAGGTGGTGACCCGGTAGCCCTCCAGCCGGAAGTACGGCTGAATCCAGCCCGCGGCTTCGCGCATCAGCAGCTCCAGGGAGGCGTCGGCCGCCTCGAACTGGTAGCCCTCGGCCTCCAGCTGCTTGAGCCGCTCGGACAGGTCGCCGGCGGAGCGGTCGTCCAGGTCCACGCCGAACTCCTGGGCCTTGAGCGACATGCCCGCCCGGCCCCCGAGGTCCGACACCAGCACCCGGGTGTGGTTCCCGACCACCGTGGGGTCGACGTGCTCGTAGCTGGCCCCGCCCACCCGGCCCAGCGCCGAGGTGTGGAGCCCGCCCTTGTGGGCGAAGGCGGAGGCGCCGACATAGGGGTCGGCGGCGTGAGGCGGCAGGTTGACCAACTCGGCGACGTGCCGACTCACCGCGGTCAGGCGCTCGATGCGGCCCTCGGGCAGGCAGGTCACGCCCATCTTGAGCTGGAGGTCGGGGACGACCGTCATCAGGTTGGCGTTGCCGGTGCGCTCGCCGTAGCCGTTGACCGTCCCCTGGACGTGGGTGGCGCCGGCCACCACCGCGGCCACCGAGTTGGCCACCGCGCAGCCGGTGTCGTTCTGGGTGTGGATGCCGATCTGCTGGTCGGGACCGAAGTAGGCCACGACCTCGCCCACGATGCGCTGGACCTCGTGCGGCAGCGAGCCCCCGTTGGTGTCGCACAGCACCACCACCTCGGCCCCGTTGGTGGCGGCCTGCTCCAGCACCCGCAGGGCGAACTCGGGGTTGGCCTTGTAGCCGTCGAAGAAGTGCTCGGCGTCGAAGAACACCCGCTGGCCCTCGGCCCGGAGGAAGGCCACGGACTCGCCCACCATGGCCGCGCCTTCGTCGAGCGTGGTCCGCAGCGCTTCGGTGACGTGGAAGTCCCAGCTCTTGCCGACGATGCAGCAGGTGGACACGCCGCTGTCCAGCAACGCCCGCAGGGTGGGGTCGATGTCGACCCGGCCCAACGGCTTGCGGGTGGAGCCGAAGGCCACCAGCGTGGCCGTCTCCAGCTTCAGCTCGGTGCGGGCCCGCCGGAAGAACTCGGCGTCGCGGGGGTTGGCCTGCGGGTAGCCGCCCTCGATCCAGCGCACGCCGAGCCAGTCGAGCTGCTCGGCCACTCGCAGCTTGTCCTCGACGGTGAGGGAGATCCCTTCGAACTGGGCTCCGTCCCGGAGGGTGGTGTCGAAGATGTCGACGGCGGTGGGGATGCGCTCAGCCGACATGTTCCACCCAGTCCTTGTACTGATCGACCTGCCCACGGACCGCCCGGCCGTACTCCTCGCCGATGGCCAGCGTCATCGGCCCGGGGGCGGGGATGGGCCGGTCGTCGACCGACGACACCGACGACACCTCGGCCGCGGTGCCGCACACGAACATCTCCTCGGCCACATAGAGGTCGCTACGGGACAGGTCGCCCAGCCCCACCTCGAACCCCAGATCGCGGGCGATGGTCATGACCGTGTCCTGGGTGATGCCCTCCAGCGCGCCCGCCGACAGGGGCGGCGAGATGAGCTTGCCGTGGCGGGCCACGAAGATGTTCTCGCCCGTGCACTCGGCCACGAAGCCGGCCCGGTTGAGCAGGATGGCCTCGTCGTAGCCGGCCTTGAGCGCCTCGACCTTGGCCAGCGAGCTGTTGACGTAGTTGCCGGTGGTCTTGGCCGCCGGCGGCATGATGTTGTGGTCGTGGCGGGCCCACGACGAGATCTTCATGCGCACGCCCTTGGTCAGCGCGTCGTCACCCAAGTACGCGCCCCACGGCCAGCAGGCGATGGCCATGTCGACCTCGCAAGGCAGGGTGTTGAGGCCCATCTCGCCGTATCCGTAGTAGGCGATCGGGCGGATGTAGCAGGAGGGCAGGCCGGTGGCCCGCACCGTGTCCTTCACCGCCTGGACCATCTCGTCGAGGCTGTAGGGCAAGTCCATCATCAGGATCTGCGCGGACTGCTGCATGCGCCGCATGTGGTCGGTGAGGCGGAAGACACCCGGGCCGTCGTCGGTCTCGTAGGCGCGGATGCCCTCGAAGACCCCCATGCCGTAGTGGAGCGAGTGCGTGAGGATGTGGATCTTCGCCTCGTCCCACGGAATCAGATCGCCGTTGAACCAGATCTTCTCGGTGGGCGTGATGGGCATGACGGTGGAGTCCCCTCGTGATCAGACCCGGGCGGCGAGCGCGTCGCCGATCTCGGGCGTGGAACCGGACTGGGCCGACGGGTCGGCACAGGCCTTGCGGATGCGGGCGGCGGCGTCGGCCTCGCCCAGGAAGTCGAGCATCATGGCCGCGGACAGCACCGCGGCGGTGGGGTTGGCCTTGGCCTGGCCGGCGATGTCGGGTGCCGAGCCGTGGACGGGCTCGAACATCGACGGGCCGGTGCGGGCCGGGTTGAGGTTGCCGGAGGAGGCGAAGCCGATGCCGCCGGACACGGCCCCGCCCAGGTCGGTGAGGATGTCGCCGAACAGGTTGTCGGTCACGACCACGTCGTAGCGCTGGGGGTCGGACACGAAGTAGATGCAGGCGGCGTCCACGTGGTTGTAGGCCGTGCCTACGTCCGGGTGCTCCGCCGCCACCTGGTCGAACGTGCGCTGCCAGAGGTCGCCGGCGAAGGTCAGCACGTTGGTCTTGTGCACCAGCGTGAGGTGCTTGCGGCTGCGGGCCTCGGCCAGCTCGAAGGCGTAGCGGACGCAGCGCTCGACGCCCATGCGGGTGTTGACCGAGCCCTGGGTGGCCACCTCGTGGGGCGTGCCCTTGCGCAACACGCCGCCCTCGCCCACGTAGGGGCCCTCGGTGTTCTCCCGGATGACGACCATGTCGATGCCGCTGTCGGCGTCGACGAACGGCCGCTGGTTGATGTAGAGGTCGAGGTCGAAGCGCATCTTGAGCAGCAGGCCCCGCTCGATGACACCCGGCGGCACCTCGGGGGTGCCCACCGCGCCCAGCAGCAGCGCGTCCAGGCCGCGCCACTCGTCCAGCACCCTGTCGGGCAGGATCGTGCCGTCACGCAGGTAGCGTGCCCCGCCCAGGTCATAGTCGACCGTGTCGAGCCGGACGCCGGTCGCCGCCACCACCTTGAGCGCCTCGGCGACGACCTCGGGCCCGATGCCGTCTCCGCCGATCACTCCGATCCTCTTGCTCACCGTGTCTCCGTGTCGTCGTGGAAATCCTGGCCGAGAAATGACAAACCGCCCACCCGGAGGCGGACGGTCGAGAGCGCACGTCGGGAGCCGACGTGCGCTACGTGATGATGATTACCGACGCGCAAGGGCAGATCATCGGGCGCAAGTGTTCACCCTGGCCCGAGGTGACGTCAACTGGATCTCCGGCCGTGGACGGACGACATCACCCAGGGACGTTGAGTGCTGGGGCCGTGACGATCACTGCCGCATCCCCACGGAGCGGCACTAATCTGAAACGTCTATGGCACAGACCCAGCACCTCTCTAAGGCCGCGTTCGACCGGCTCCAGGCCGAGCACGACGACCTGACGACGCGCGGTCGGGTCGAGATCGCCCGCAAGATCGAGGCCGCCCGTGAGCTGGGCGACCTGTCCGAGAACGGTGACTACCACGCGGCCAAGGAAGAGCAGGGCAAGATGGAGGGCCGCATCCGGCAGCTCGCCTACATGCTCGAGAACGCCGAGATCGTGGACACCGACGGATCCGGCGACCAGGTGTCGCACGGCTCGGTCGTCGCCGTCCGCTACGAGGGCGACGAGGAGGTCGAGCGCTACCTGATCGGCTCCATCGAGGAGCGCCACGACGACCTCGACGTCATCAGCCCCTCGTCTCCCCTCGGCGAGGCCCTGATCGGCTCGTCTCCCGGCGACACGGTCACCTTCGTCGCCCCCACCGGGGCCGAGCTCAAGGTCGAGGTCGTCTCCGTCGACTGACGCGCCAGGCGCGGCCCAGGGCGCCTAGGCGCGGACTAGGAGCAGCACCAGGGCGAAATGGGAGGCGCTGGCGCTGACCACGAAGGTGTGCCAGATCTCGTGGTAGCCGAAGACCGCGGGGCTGGGGTTGGGGCGGTTGGTGGCGAGGGTGATGGCGCCGACGGTGTAGAGCACGCCGCCCACGGCCAGGAGCGTGAGCTCGACGGCCGACAGGGACGCGGCCAGCTGGGGGGCGGCGACGATGGCCAGCCAGCCCAGCACCAGGTACAACGTGAAGCCGACCGCGGGCCAGCGCTCCAGGCGCAGGACCGTGATCATGATGCCGGCGGCGGCGCCGATCCAGGCGGCCACCAGCAGGCTGATCCCCCACGAGGGTCGCAACGCCAGCAGCACGACCGGGGTGTAGGTGCCGGCGATGAGCACGTAGATCATGCAGTGGTCGAGGTGGCGCATGTACCGGAGGGCCCGTGCCGACCAGTGGCCCCGGTGGTAGGCGGCGCTCACCCCGTAGAGCGCGGTCAGGCTGGCGGCGAAGACGGCGGCGCCCACCCGCGCCTCGGCTCCACGCGCCAGGGCCACGAGTGCGATGCCCGCCGGGATGGAGGCGAAGAACGCCACCTGGTGAAGCCGCCCACGCAGCCGCGGCTTGGGGAGAGGCGGCCGGTGCATTCACCGCAGCGTAGTGCCGCGGCCGCCGGCCGGAACAAGCGTGCGATAGTGGCATCCGACACTGAGGCGGGGATCGGAACGAGGACAAGTGAACGAGGACAAGTCCTGTCCTCGAGGCAACGTAGGGTGCGGCCATGGACTGGAAGCTTGAGCTCATCGGACTGCCTGTGACCGACGTCGACCGGGCCAAGGCCTTCTACTCGGAGCAGGTCGGCTTCACCGTCGACCACGACCACGTGATCAGCGACGACCTCCGCTTCGTGCAGATCACCCCGCCGGGGTCCGCCTGCTCCATCGCCTTCGGCAAGGGCGTCAGCCAGATGGAGCCCGGCTCGCTCCAGGGCCTCCAGGTGGTGGTGGCCGACGTGGAGAAGGCCCGCGCCCACCTGGTCGAGAACGGGGTCGAGGCCAGCGAGGTGCAGGACTTCCCCTGGGGCCGGTTCGTCTTCTTCAGCGACCCCGACGGCAACGGCTGGGCCCTCCAGCAGATCGTCATCCCGAGCTAGCCCGAGCCAGCCCGCTCAGCGGGGATCGGCGAGGGCGGCCAGGACCTCGTCCAGGGCCGCCACCGAATGGCCGCTCACGAAGGCGTCCACGTGGGGTAGGGCGGCCGCCATGCCGCCCACCAGGGGCTGGTAGCCGGCCGCGGCCTTGCGCGGGTTGACCCACACGATGCGGTGGGCCAGGCGGGAGAGCCTCGCCATCTGCTCCCCCACGATGGCGGGGTCGCCGGTGTCCCACCCGTCCGACACGATGACGATCACGGCCCCACGGGCCATGCCGCGGCGACCGTGGTCGTCGTTGAAGCTGCGGAGGGCTTCGCCCATGCGGGTGCCGCCGGACCAGTCGGGGGCGGCGGCCACGGCCCGGCGCAGGGCCAGGTCGGGGTTGGTGCCGGCCAGCGGGCGGGACAGCCACGTCAGCCGGGTGGCGAACACGAAGGCGTCGGCCTTCGCGGCTCGGACCGCCCCGTGCAGCAGGTGCAGGTAGGCGCGGGCATAGGGGGCCATCGAGCCCGAGACGTCGGCGATGAGGACCAGGTGGCGGGGACGAGCGGTGCGGCGGCGGTGCACCCGGCGGACCGGGTCGCCGCCGGTCGCCCGCGCCCGGCGCAGCGTGGCCCGGAGGTCGAGGCGGCGCCCGTGGGG
>JBKPRV010000387.1:0-3616 GCA_046734715.1 Actinomycetota bacterium
GGCCTCGGCCGCGCCGCGCCCCCGCACGACCGTCCGGACGCCGAGCCGGCGGCTGCCGGGCGGCCCCACGCTCAAGCTGCTCGCGGCGCTGGCCGCCATCGCGTACCTGCCGCTGCTGCTCACCCAGCGGGGCTGGGTGAGCGCCGACACCAAGACCTACCTCTACCTCGACCCGTCGAAGCTCATGAGCCGGGCCTGGTCGCTGTGGGACCCGTCGATCGGCCTGGGCACCGTCACCCACCAGAACATCGGCTTCCTGTGGCCGATGGGGCCCTTCTACTGGCTGCTCGACAAGATCGGCGTGCCCGACTGGGCCGCGCAGCGCCTGTGGTGGGGCACGATCATCTTCCTGGCCGGGGCCGGGGTCGTGTACCTGCTGCGCACGCTGGGCTGGACCGGCCCGGGCGTGGTGGCCGCCACCTTCGGCTACGCCCTCACGCCCTACATCCTCACGCTGGTGGCCCGGCTCTCGGCCATCCTGCTGCCCTTCGCCTTCCTGCCGTGGCTCATCGCCCTCACCATCCGCACCACCCGCACCAAGGGCTGGCGCTACCCCGCGCTGTTCGCCCTGGCCGTGGCCACGTGCGGCAGCGTGAACGCCACCGCCCTGCTGTTGGTCGGGGTGGCGCCGGTGGTGTGGCTGGCGCACGCCGTGTGGGTGGCGCACGAGATCAGCCTGCGCACCGCCCTCCGCAGCGCCCTGCGCCTCGGCGTGCTCACGCTGCCGGCGTCGGCCTGGTGGATCGCGGGGCTGTCGGTGCAGGGCACCAACGGCATCGAGATCCTGCGCTACACCGAGACCGCCCAGACCGTAGCCGCGGTCTCGGTCAGCCACGAGGTCCTGCGCGGCCTCGGCTACTGGTTCTTCTACGGGGGCGACCGGCTGGGGCCGTGGATCGAGCCCAGCGTGCCGTACACCCAGTTCCTGCCGCTGCTGGCCTTCAGCTACATGGTGCCCATCGCCGGCCTCGCAGGGGCGGTGGCGGCCCGGTGGCGCCATCGGGCCTACTTCGTGGCGCTGCTGGGCCTGGGCGTAGCCCTGGCCGTGGGTGCCTATCCCTGGGAGGGCGGCTCGCCCTGGGCCCGCGGGGTCAAGGCCTTCGTGCTGTCCGACGTGGGCCTGTCCATGCGCAGCCTGCCCCGGGCCGTGCCGCTGGTGGCGCTGTCCATGGCCGTGCTGGCCGGCGCGGGGGTCACCAGCCTGGCGCGGCGCTGGCCCTTCACCGCCCGACCGCTCACCATCGGGGTGGTGGGGGTGGCGGTGCTGGCCATCCCCCCGCTGTGGACCGGCGACTTCGTGCCCCAGAACCTGCGGCGGCCCGAGGCCATCCCCGACTACTGGAGCCAGGCCGCCGACCACCTCCAGGCCGAGGGCTCGGATACCCGGGTGCTGGTGGTGCCGGGCAGCGACTTCGCCAGCTACCGCTGGGGCAACACCGTCGACCCGATCCTGCCCGGGCTGATGGACCGGCCGTCGGTGCAGCGGGAGCTCATCCCGTACGGCTCCCCCGCCTCGGCCAACCTGCTCAACGCCTTCGACCTCCGCCTGCAGGAGCGCACCGGCGACCCCGACAGCATCGCCCCGATCGCCCGGCTGATGCGGGCGGGCGACGTGCTGGTCCAGAGCGACCTCCAGTACGAGCGCTACAACACGCCGCGCCCCCGCAACTTCTGGGACTTCATGCGCAAGGCCCCCGGCCTGGGCCAGCCGGAGCCGTTCGGCCCCGGCAACCCCAACCTCACCGTGGACAACGTGCAGCTCGACGACGAGCTGATGTTCCAGTCCGACCCGTCGCTCCCGGACCCGCCGGAGCTGGCGGTGCTGCCGGTGGAGGGCGCGGTGCCCATCGTGTCGACCCACGACCCGCAGCATCCGCTGCTGGTGGCGGGGGACGGCGCGGGCCTGGTCGACGCGGCCGGCTTCGGGCTCATCGACGGCACCGAGCTGATCCGCTACTCGGCCTCGCTCGACCGGGACCAGGTCCGGGACGCCCTGGACGACGGCGCCGCCCTGCTGGTCACCGACTCCAACCGCAAGCGGGGCGAGCGCTGGACCACCATCCGCCACACCCGGGGCTTCACCGAGACCGCCAACTACCGGCCCCTCGCGCGCGACGCCCGGGACAACCGGCTGCCGCTGTTCCCCGACGAGTCCAACGGCGCCATGTCGCTGGCCGAGGATCGCGGCGGCGTCAGCGCCCGCGCCACCTCCTACGGGAACCAGATCACCTTCACCTCGGAGGAGCGCCCCGCCCTGGCGGTGGACGGCGACCTCGAGACCGCCTGGCGCACCGGGGCGTTCGCCGACGCCCGCGGCGAGCGCATCGAGCTCACCTACGACGAGCCGGTCACCACCGACCACGTCAACCTCACCCAGGTCATCAACGGCTCTCGCAACCGCTTCATCACCGCGGTGCGCCTGCGGTTCGACGGCAAGGACCCGGTGGACGCGGTGCTGAGCGACCAGTCCCGCGACGCGCCCGGCGAGGAGGTCGACTTCCCCGAGCGCACGTTCTCCACGCTGTCGGTCGAGATCCTCGACGACGACGCGGGCTTCCTGCCCCGCTACGCCGGCCAGTCCAGCCTCGGCTTCTCGGAGATCGAGGTGGGCGACCGGCCGGACGTCCACGAGGACGCCATCCGGGTCCCGACCGACCTGCTCGACGCCGCCGGCCGGAACGCCGCGGACCACCCGCTGGCCGTCAGCCTCACCCGCCAGCGCCAGGACCCCACCGACACCACCCGCCAGGACGAGGAGCAGCGCCTCCTGCGCCTGGTCGACCTGCCCGGCGCCCGCAGCTTCGCCCTCGCCGGGGAGGCCCGGCTGTTCCGGCGCACGCCCACCTATGTGATCGACGAGACCCTGGGACGGCCGCACGACGGGTCGGTGACCTGGGCGCGGGCGAGCTCGCAGCTCAACGGCAGCCTGCAGACGGCCTCAGCCGCCTTCGACGGCGATCCGGCCACCGCCTGGACCACGGTGCGCAGCAATCCCGACAACGAGTGGGTCGAGGTCAACCTGACCGCCCCGGTGACCGTCAGCTCGCTGCCGCTGACCGTCGTCGCCGACGGCCGCCACTCGGTGCCCACCCACGTCGAGCTGATCGTGGACGGCGTGAACCAGGGCCGCCTCGAGCTCCCCGCCCTGGGCGACGGAGCGGTGCAGAACGCCACCGCCACGGTCGACCTGCCACTCGCCCAGCCGGTGACCGGCTCGTCCTTCCGGGTGCGCATAGCCGGGGTGCGCCCGATCACCACCCACGACTGGAACAGCGACCGCGCGGTGGACCAGCCCGCGGCCATCGCCGAGATCGGGCTGCCGGCGCCGACGGTCCCGGCCCTGCCCGCGGTCTACGACTCGGGCTGCCGCAGTGACGTGCTCACCGTCGACGGCCAGCCGGTCATGGTGCGGATCACCGGCCCCATGGCCGACGCCGTCGCCGGCCAGGCGCTGCCGCTGGCCACCTGCGACGGCAGCCCCCTGGCGCTGGACCGCGGCGAGCACGAGATCGCGAGCGCCGACGGCCGGGACACCGGGCTCAACGTGGACGGCCTGGTGCTGCGGTCCGGCGCCGGCGGCGCCGCCACCCCCGCGGGCAGCGGCACGCTGGTGGGC
>JBKPRV010000388.1:0-10509 GCA_046734715.1 Actinomycetota bacterium
GACCCAGGGGGAGGGAGCGGCGTGCAACTCACCGGGGATGGGGACAGTCCGACCTCTGGGCGGTTCCCGCCTGCCGACGAGGCGTCCTCCGAGGAGCCGATCGCCCCGCTGGTGATAGCGGCCAAGGCCGGCTGCAAGGCGTCCTTCGAGCGGATCTACCGCCAGCTCGCCGGGTCGGTGGCGTCCTACCTGCGTTGGCACCGGGCCTCCGACCCCGACGGGCTGACCAACGACGTGTTCGCCCAGGTCCACCGGAACCTCGGCGGGTTCGAGGGCGACGAGAAGGGTTTCCGCTCGTGGCTCTTCACCATCGCCCACCACCGCATGATCGACGACCGCCGCCGGGCCAGCCGGCAGCCGCAGTTCCAGGCCGACGCCGGGGTGGACGAGAGCCTGGGGCACGGGGACGTGGAGGAGGACGCCTTCGCGGCCATGGGCCGCGACCACGTGGCCGACATCCTGACCGTGCTGTCGCCGGACCAGCGTGAGGTGGTCCTGCTGCGCATCGTCGCCGACCTGTCGGTGGAGGAGGTCGGCCGCATGCTCGGCAAGAGCGAGGGGGCGATCAAGGCGCTGCAACACCGCGCGCTGGGGGCCCTACGTCGCCATTTCGACCGGGCCGGCGAGCTGTCGTTCCCCTGAGCCATATCCTCGACACCGTCCGTAGCGTTCGCACGTGTGAATGACGGATATCGCTCTGACCAGGCGTGACGCCGAGAAGATCATCGGCGGGGACACCCCTCCGGGGTTTGCGGACCTCGCGGTCCTCCTCGCGTACCTGCGCCGCAGCCGGGAGGCCGAGCCGGCGCCGCCGATGTCCGCCGAGCTGCTCGACCAGCTGGCGGACGAGAGCTAGCGCAGCGCCTGAAGCACCCGCTCGCCGGTGCGGGCGTCCTCCTCCTCGTCCGCCAGCACCAGGCGCAGCGCCCGGATGGTGGGACCGTCGGTGACCGGCGTGGTCTGCTCCAGGTGGTCGGTGTAGGCGGCGATCAGACCCGGCAGCACGACCTCGTACAGGCCGGAGAGCCGCTCGATCGTGCCGGTGGCCGCGGTCAGCGAGTCGATCTGCTCCGCGGTGCCCGGGTCGGCCGGCGTCACCAGGTCGGGCGCGTGGAGGTGGGGGACCGACGGCAGCAGCCCGTGCCACAGCTCGGCGTGCCAGGCGTGGTGGTAGCTCTGGGTGGCCAGCACCGCTTTGGCCTCCAGCTCGGGCACGGCCGTGACCCAGCCGCCGAGGATCTCGAACAGCCGCAGCTCGATCCAGGCGTGGTGCCCGATGCGCCGGGCGCTCTGCTCCAGGGTCTCGGCGGGCATGCGCTCAGTGTGACACGGCCTCGCGGCCGCCCAGGTAGGCGGGCACCACCTCGGCCACCACCACTGCGGCGAGGATCAGGGCCCCGCCCGCCAGCGCTCCCGCGGTGAGCGGGTCGCCGGCGAGCGCCGAGAGCAGCGCCGCGAACACCGGCTCCAGCAGGAGGATCAGCGCGGCGCGCGACGGGCTCACCACCCGCTGCGCCCACACCATGGCCCAGAAGGCGAGGGCGGTGGCGAACACACCGGTGAAGGCGGCGGCCGCCACTGCGCCGGCGGGCATGGCCAGTCCGCCGGTGAACACGCTCAACCCTAGGCAGGCCACGCCTACCGTGGTGACCTGCACGCAGGTGAACCGGATGGCGTCGTGGCGGTGCGCGGTCTCCCCCACGATCACGATGTGGGCCGCGAACGCCACGGCGCAGCCCAGCGTCAGCGCCTCGCCCTTGCCGAACGAGGCGTCGGCACCGCCGGTCAGCAACACCAGGCCCACCACCGCCATCACCAGCCCCACCAAGGTGAGCGGGTGGGGGCGGCGCCCGAGCGCCACGAACCCGATGAGCGGCACGAACACCACCAGCAGGTAGGTGATGAACGCCGAAGTCGACGGCGTCGTGTACTGCAGGCCCACCGTCTGCAGGACGTAGCCGGCCAGCAGCGCCGCGCCGCCGGCCACGCCGTCGCGCAGCTCGCCCCGGGTGGCCGGCCGCCCCCGTCCGAGCAGTCCCAGCACCGCGCCGCCGATGAGGAAGCGCACGGCGAGGAACGGCACCGGATCGACCGCCTCCACCGCGTCCTGCACTACCAGGAAGGTGGTCCCGAAGAAGAAGGCGGCCACCACCAGGGCCAGGTCGGCCCGCCACCGGGGCGCGGGCGGCGGGGCCTCCTGGGGCAGCGGGAGCGGGACGGCGGCTTCGGACACGGGCGGCCCGGCCCGCTCAGTGGGCGGGCTGGGCCCGGCCGAGCAGCGTGTCCAGCTCGGCCAGGGCGGCAGCCGGCGGATCCCCGACCAGCACGGTCTGCAGTCCCGCCCGCCGGGCTCCGGCCAGGTTGCCCTCGGCGTCGTCGAGGAACACGGCTCGGTCGGGGGCCACGCCGAGCAGGTCCAGGGCGTGGAAGAAGATGGCGGGGTTGGGCTTGCGCATGCCGACCGCCGAGCTGTCGATCACCACGTCGAAGAGGTCGTCGACCGGGATCAGCGAGCGCCAGGCATCCGAGCTCTCCTTGACGTTGTTGGTGATGAGCCCGGTCTTGTAGCCCTCTTCCCGCAGCACGCCGATGTGGACGACCACGTCGTCGTGCACCTTCAGCGTGGCGAACAGCTCGTACAGCGGCGCGGGGTCGAACTCCCGGCCCGCGGCCTCGAACAGGGCCACGGTGGCGGGCAGCCACTCCTCGATGGTGATCTCGCCGCGCTCCAGTCGGTGCCACGGGTGGTCGGTGTCCTCGTGGTAGGGGCCGACCACCATCTCGAGGTCGCCGCCCGCGGTGGCGGCGATGCCGGCCCACGGCGACGTGGTGAGCACGCCGGAGAAGTCGAAGAGGACGGCCTCGATGGCTGGCATCCCGACAGCATCGCCTGCCGGACGGGCCGACCCCCAAACGCCCGGGGTCGACCGATGTCTCCCGCTCCCTGCTCTCAGCGCCGGGCGGCTCGGGCCCGGGCCTAACCCCGGTAGCGGTTGGTGATGGGGACGCGGCGGTCCTTGCCGAACGCCTTGGGCGTCACCCGGGGGCCGGGTGGGGTCTGGCGCCGCTTGTACTCGGCGGTGTCGACGAGGCGGGTGATGCGCTCGACGAGGGCGGCGTCATAGCCCATCTCGACCAGCTCGGCGCGGGTGCGGTCGTCTTCCACGTAGGCCTCGAGGATGGGGTCGAGCACCTCGTACGGCGGCAACGACTGGTCGTCGCGCTGGTCCGGCCGCAGCTCGGCCGAGGGCGGCTTGGTGAGCACGTGGTCGGGGATGACCGGCCGCCCGGCCCGGGCGTTGCGGTCGCGGCACAGCTCGTAGACCAGTAGCTTGGGCACGTCCTTGATGACCGCGAACCCGCCCGCCGTGTCGCCGTAGAGCGTGGAGTAGCCGACCGCCATCTCCGACTTGTTGCCGGTGGTGAGCACCAGCCAGCCCTTGAACTTGTTCGACAGCGCCATGAGCAGCATGCCCCGGATGCGGGACTGGAGGTTCTCCTCGGTGATGTCCGGCGCCAGGCCGGCGAAGCTGGGCGCCAGCATCTCCTCGAAGGCGGCGTGTGCCGGCTCGATGGGGATGACCCGCGGCTCGATGCCCAGCTCGGCGCAGAGCTTCTCGGCGTCGGTGAGGGAGTGGTCGGAGGAGTAGCGCGACGGCATGAGCACGCCGTGGACGTGCTCGGGGCCGAGGGCGTCGCTGGCGACCACCGCCACGAGGGACGAGTCGATCCCGCCGGACAGCGCGATCAACGCATCGGTGAAGCCGTTCTTGGTCACGTAGTCGCGGGTGCCGAGGACCAGCGCCTCGTACACCTCCCGGACCGGGGTCAGCAGCTCGGCCAGCGGGGGTTGGCGGCGGTCGGCGGGGTCGCTGACCCGGGGCTCGGAGCTCAGTGCCACCACGGGCAGCGGCGCCTCGGTGGCCCTCCCCCTGGGGTCGAGGAGGCGCTTGCGGAAGACGGGCTGGACCTCGACGTCGCAGATCAGCGTCTCTTCGCGGAACTGCGGGGCGCGGGTGATCAGGTCCCCGTGGGCGTCGAACACCATGGAGGCGCCGTCGAACAGCAGCTCGTCCTGGCCGCCGACCTGGTTGACGTACACCAGCGCGCACGAGGCGTCGGCGGCGCGGGTGGCCAGCATGCGCTCCCGCTCGGCCAGGCGGTTGGCGTAGTAGGGCGAGGCGTTGATGTTGACGACCAGCTCGGCGCCCCCGGCGGCCTGGGCGGCGATGGGCCCGTTGGGGCTGAAGGCGTCCTCGCAGATCGACACGCCCACCCGCACGCCGCCCACCTCCACCAGCGGCGAGTCGCCGGTGCCGGGCGCGAAGTAGCGCTGCTCGTCGAACACCGCGTAGTTGGGCAGGTTGCGCTTGTGGTACTTGGCCTGGATCTGGCCGGCCACGCACACCGCAGCGGCGTTGTAGAGGTCACGCTCGGCGTCGACGAAGCCGACCACCGCCGCGCAGCGCCCGGACGCCCCGGCCACCCGTTCCAGGGCCCGGCAGTTGTCGGCGATGAAGCCCGGCTTGAGCAGCAGGTCCTCGGGCGGGTAGCCGGTGATGGCCAGCTCGGGGAACACCGCGAGGTCGGCGCCCTGGGCCTCGGCGTCGTGCAGTGCGGCCAGGATCCGATCGACGTTGCCGGTCAGATCGCCGACGGTGGTGTTGACCTGGCACAGCGCGACACGGAGGCGAGCCACGACCCCGAGGGTAACGCCGCCTGGGGCAGACTCGGGCTCGTGGACCTGGCCGATCTGGGCGATCTGGTCGAGCGCAGCGCCGATCCCGGCGCGGTCCGCACCACGCTGGCTCGCCTTGACGACTCGGTCGCCTCGCGGCTGGTGGGCTCGCCGGCGTTGGCCGAGGCGTTCGTCACGGTGGCCGCCGCGAGCCGGAGCGCCACCCGGTTGGTGGAGACCGACCCTGCCGGGCTGGACGTCCTGGCCGGCCTCGATGCGCCTCCGCTGGGCGTCGCGGTCGTGGAGTCCGCCGGGGACGTCGACGGGCTGGTCCGGGCCAAGCGCCTCGCGCAGCTGCGCATCACCGCTCGGGACCTGCTCGGCCTCGACTCGCTGGAGGTCACCACGGCGGCGCTGGCCGATCTGGCGGCCTCGGTCCTGCGGGTGTCCGTCCGCCTGGCCGGGGTCTCGGGGATGGCGGTCGTCGGCATGGGGAAGCTCGGCGGCCGCGAGCTCAACTACGCCAGCGACGTCGACGTGATGTTCGTGGAGGGCGATCCTCCCGAGGCTCGGGCGGTGATGGACATCGCCCGGCGCTGCTTCCGGGTCGACGCCAACCTGCGGCCCGAGGGCCGGTCCGGCGCCCTCACCCGCTCGATCGACAGCTACCTCACCTACTGGAAGCGGTGGGCCCAGCCGTGGGAGTTCCAGGCGCTGCTCAAGGCGGTGCCGGTGGCCGGGGACCCCGATGTCGGGCGGGAGTGGGCCTCGGCCGCGTCGTTCACGCTGTGGGGGCGGCGGTTCTCCGCCGACGACCTGCGCTCGCTGCGGGCCATGAAGGCCCGGGCCGAGGCCGAGGTGGCGCGCCGGGGCCTGGCCGAGCGGGAGGTCAAGCGGGCGCCGGGCGGCATCCGGGACATCGAGTTCGCGGTGCAGACGCTGCAGTTGGTGCACGGCCAGTCCGATCCCGAGCTGCGCTCGCCCACGACGCTGGTCGCCCTGGCCGATCTCGGCGCGGGTGGCTACGTCGCCGCCGACGACGCCGAGGGGCTGGCCGGCGCCTACCGGATGCTGCGCCGGGTCGAGCATGCGCTCCAGATCGAGGACGAGCGCCAGACCCACACGCTGCCCGCCGACCGGGAGCAGCGCCGGCGGATCGCTCGGGTCCTCGGCTACCGGGGCAGCCCGCGGGCCGGCCCCACCGAGGCGTTCGACCGGGAGCTGTCCCGGCAGCGCAACCTGGTCCGGACCATCCACGAGCGGCTGTACTTCCGGCCGCTGCTCGACGCCCTGGCCGGGGTGGGGCCGATGTCGCCCGAGGCGGCGGAGGAGGCGCTCGCCAGCTTCGGGTTCACCGACGCCGAGCGGACCCGGGCCGCGGTGGCCGAGCTGACCCGGGGCCTGACCCGGTCGTCGCGGATGATGCAGCAGCTGCTGCCGCTGGTGCTCGACTGGCTGGCCGACTCGCCCGACCCCGACCTCGGTCTGCTGGGGCTGCGCAAGCTGGCCTACGGCGAGCAGCGGGCGCTCGAGCTGGCGCACGCGTTCCGGGACAGCCCCGAGGTGGCGCGCCGGCTGTGCTCGCTGCTGGGGACGAGCGGGTTGCTGGGCGAGATCCTGGTGGCCAACCCCGACCTGATCCCTCGGCTGGCCGACGCCCGGCAGTTGCAGACCCTGTCTCGGGACGCCTTGGTGGCGTCGGCCTCGTCCACGCTGGCGTGGCGTGACGACCGGGCGGAGCGGCAGCGGGCGCTGCGCCGCTGGCGGCACCGGCACCTCTTGGGGATCGCGGCGCGGGACGTGTTCGGCGACGCCGACGAGGCGACCGTGGGCCGGGACCTCACCGCCCTGGCCGAGGCGTCGACGGAGACCGCGCTGGCGCAGCTCGGGTCCCAGGTGCCGTTCGCCGTGGTGGCGGTGGGGCGTTTCGCCGGGGGCGAGCTGTCCTATGCGAGCGACCTCGACGTGCTGTTCGTCCACGGCGGCGACGAGCACGAGGAGGGGCTGCGGGTGGCCTCCGGGCTGGTGCGGTTCCTGGCCGGGGCCACGCCGGCGCAGCGGATCTATCCCATCGACGCCAACTTGCGGCCCGAGGGGCGGCAGGGCCCGCTGTCCCGCAGCCTGTCGGGGTATGCGGCGTACCTCGACCGCTGGGCGCAGACATGGGAGCGCCAGGCGCTGACCCGGGCGCGGCCGGTGGCGGGGGACCCCTCGCTGGGGGCGGAGTTCCTCGACCTGCTGGCGGGGGCGGTGTGGGATCGGCCGTTCACCGAGGTGCACGAGCGGGAGATCCGGCGGATGAAGGCCCGGGTGGAGCGGGAGCGCATCCCGCCCGGGGAGGACCCGGAGTTCCACCTCAAGCTGGGGCGCGGGTCGTTGTCGGACGTGGAGTGGACGGTGCAGCTGCTGCAGCTGCGCACCGGGATCCGGGCGCCGTCGACCATGGGTGCGCTTGCCGCGCTGGAGGCCGCGGACGCTCTCGAGGCGGAGGATGCCGAGGTGTTGCGGGCCGCGTACCGGTTCTGCGAGCGCACGCGGAACCGCTGGTGGCTGGTGGGGTCCGCTCCGGCGGCGGCCGACGCGCTGCCCCAGCGGCCCGCCGACCTGTCGCACCTGGCGCATTCGCTCGACACGACGGCCCGCGAGCTCCGGGAGGACTATCGCCGCGTGACCCGCCGGGCTCGCCGGGTGGTGGAGCGCCTGTTCTACGGGACGAGCTGATCCTGCAGTGCCATGATGACACTGTCGTCATTGACCGTCACCGAGCCAGGGGGGCACATGCCGGTCACCGCTGAGGTCAAGACCATCCTCGATCTGCTCGCGGCCATCGAGGGCCCACCGCTCGAGGAGGTCACGCCCGATGAGCTGAGGGCCAACTACGCCGCCATGAGCATGGCTGCGACCAAGGCCGACCTGGCCTCGGTCGAGGACCGGATGGTGCCGGGCCCCGGGGGCGACATCCCCGTGCGCGTGTACGTTCCCGAGGGTTCCTCGGCCGGGGGCGCGCCGAGCCCCGTGCTCGTCTACTTCCACGGCGGCGGCTGGGTCATCGGCAACATCGAGACCCACGACCCGACGGCCCGCGCCCTTGCGGCGCGAAGCGGGTTCACGGTGGTCTCGGTCGACTACCGGCTGGCGCCCGAGCACCCGTTCCCCGCCCCGCTGGACGACTGCGTGGCCGCGGTGGAGTGGGTCGTGGCCTCGGCGTCCGAGCTGTCCATCGACCCGGCCCGGCTGGCGGTCGGCGGCGACTCGGCCGGCGGCAACCTGGCCGCGGTGGTGGCGGCCCGGCTGCGGGACACCGCGGCTGCGCCCTGCTTCCAGCTGTTGGTCTACCCGGTCACGGACGGGACGCTGAGCCACCCGTCGATCGACGAGAACGCCGACGGCTATTTCCTGACCAAGGAGATGATGGCCTGGTTCTGGCAGCACTACGTCGGCTCGGGCTCGCGCACCGACCCGTCGGTCTCGCCGCTGCACGCGCCCGCGGCGTCGCTGGAGGGCTTGTGCCCGGCCCTGGTCATCACGGCCGAGTTCGATCCGCTGCGGGACGAGGGCGAGGCGTATGCGGCGCACTTGTCGGCGGCCGGGGTCCCGGTCACCACGACCAGGTACGACGGCGTGATCCACGGCTTCTTCCAGATGGGGGACATGATCCCCGAGGGCAACCAGGCCCTCGACCAAGCGGCGGATGCTTTGAAGCGGGCTCTCGCCTGACCGTTCTGCACGATGATGGGGGACGGTGAGCGCCCCCCTCGACCTGAGCTTCGTGACGTCGGCGTCCGCCCTGGCAGACCTCCCGGACACGGACGCCGAGGTCGCGATCGTCGGTCGATCCAACGTCGGCAAGTCGTCCCTGCTCAACGCGCTGGGACGGCGCCGCAACCTGGCCCACGTGTCCAAGACCCCAGGCCGCACTCAGTTGCTCAACTGCTACTCGGCCGGCGAGGGCGCCACGGTCGTCGACTGCCCCGGCTACGGCTACGCCGCCGTGTCCAAGGCCACCCGCGCCGGCTGGCAACCGATGATCGAGGGCTACCTCCAGGACCGAGAACCGCTGACCATGGTGATGACCCTGGTCGACGGCGAGATAGGCCCGACCAAGCTCGATGTAGACATGCTCTCCTGGCTGCGCTCGCACGGACTACCCCACACCGTGGTCGCCACGAAGCACGACAAGGTCAAGTCCTCGCAACGGGAGCGCCGCAGGCGTGACCTCGCCGCCGCCTGCCAGTTGGAGCGCTCCGACGTGGTCTGGGTCAGCGCCGTCACCGGAGTGGGGATCGACCGTCTCCGGGACCTGACCCGCCTCTGGCTCGGCCAGGCCACCTGACCCCCTGTTGCTCGGCCGACCAACGCTTCGGCTCAGTCGGGCTGAATCGCCCCGGGTCGCGTGACTGCTCGGGTTATTGGGTGACCGGCTCGGTGGCCGGGTTGGTCTGACGGTAGTGGGCGGCTTCGTGGGCGGCGGGGGTGGTGTAGTCGGCTGCGGCGGTGATGGTGCCGTGAAGTCGTTTGTGGTTGAACCAGTCGATGTAGGTCATGGTTGCGAACTCGACGTCGTCGAGGCCTCGCCAGGGGCCACGTCGGTAGATGAGCTCCCACTTGTAGAGCCCGTTGAAGGACTCGGCGAGGGCGTTGTCGTAGCTGTCGCCTCGGGAGCCGACCGAGGCGACGATGTCGTTGGCGGCGAGACGGTCGGCGTAGCGGATCGACAGATATTGCACGCCTCTGTCGCTGTGATGGACCAGGCCGGAGACGTCGGCCCCGGATGGTTGACGGTTCCAGATGGCCATCTCCAGGGCGTCGAGGGCCAGGTCGGAGCGCAGCGACGTGGAGGCTTGCCAACCGACAACCATGCGGGAGAACACGTCGATCACGAACGCGAGGTACACCCACCCCGAGTGCGTCTTGACGTAGGTGATGTCAGCGACCCAGAGCCGGTTGGGTGCCAGCGCTTTGAACCGGCGGTCGACGAGATCAGCCGGCCGGTCGTGGCCATGGCGGCTGTCGGTCGTGGCGGTCCAGGCCCGGCCTCGCCGGGCGCCCGACAGGCCCATCTGGCGCATGAGCCGCTCGACCGTGCACCGGGCGACCCTGATGCCTTCGTCGTTGAGCTGGGCCCAGACCTTGGCCGCGCCGTAGATGAACAGGTTCTCCTCCCGCACGCGGCGGATGTCCACCTTCAGCTGCTCGTCGCGGACCGCCCGGGCTGACGGGGGCCGTTTCCGGGCGACCCAGTAGCTGTTCGGGGCGATCTTGACCCCGTGCCCCCTGAGCACGCGGCAGATCGGCTCGACCCCGAATCGCTCCCGGTGAGCGTCAATGAACGCGACTACCTCGGTGGTCGCGGGTCGAGCTCCCGCGCGAAGAAAGCCGACGCCGCCTTCAAGATCTCGTTCGCCCGGCGCAGCTCCCGGTTCTCCCGCTCCAGCTCCCCCAACCGGGCCCGCTCATCGGTCCTCAACCCGCGACGCTCCCCGGCGTCGGTCTCCGCCCGACGGACCCAGATCCGCAACGTCTCGTGGTTGATGCTCAGCTTCGCCGAGATCGACTCGATCGCCTTCCACTGCGACGGGTACTCGTCCTGGTGCTCGAGCACCAACCGGACCGCACGCTCACGCACCTCGTCGGGATACCTCCCGACCCGCTTGCCCTCTGGCACAGCTCCATCCTCTCAAGGCCTGGAGCAGTCACCGAACCCGGGGCGATTCAGCCGACGACGCCAAGCGGCTACGCGAGCTCGAGCGTGAGAACGCCGCCCTGAAGCGGATCGTGGCCGACAAGGAGCTCGAGAACCTCGCGCTGCGGGAGATTGCCAAGGACGCTCC
>JBKPRV010000389.1:0-11393 GCA_046734715.1 Actinomycetota bacterium
GCCACGCCTGGCGCAACCCGTTCGACGAGACCGCCACCCTCCTCGTCGTGCTGATCGGCGCCACCCCGGCCTGACCCAACTGCAGTCGGTCAGGCCGCTCGTCATCCGGCGTCCGCCAGCCAGACCCCGAATGCGGGACCCGGGGATGGACGGCACGGCGACCGCCACCGGGGCCTCGGCCCGAGATCGAGACGAGGCGGATGCTGCCGATGTGTACCTGCAGCCACCTACGGCCACGCAGCCGGCCGTCGCGTGACGATGATTACGCTTCAGGGTGCCCTTGTGCCGGCGGTCGGGCACGCTTTGAGCGACCTGCTTCGACCCGCGTAGATCAGTTCATCGCCAGCTTGTACTTGGCGTAGTCCTCGACCCGCGCGAGGAACTCGGGGCTGCGGTGGAAGCGGCCGCTGAGATCCTGGTGCCGCACCCCTGCACGCCGCCACCGGAGCAGCCGGCGTTCGAGAGGCCGCAGCCGGTCGGCGGGTCGTTCCGGTGTGTCCGATCGAGCCGACATGTCGGGCCGGTCCAGCGGGGCGGACCGGTTGAGGTCGGCCAGGAACCGCACTTGAGCGACCCAGCGCTCGCTCCGCCCGAACCTGCGGGCGATCTCCGCGTCGTCGAGGCCGACCTCGGCCCACCGCAGAACCCGGCGCTCGACGGGCCGCAGGTGATCGTGCTCAGTGCCGGTCATCGGGACCTCCAGGTCGCCGATGCCACCGTATCCGGCTGCCAGCCTGGGCGCGGAGCCCTTGAGTCGGTTGTAGGGAGCACCGACGCCATGCAGAACCTCGGGATGCTGCTGCACGCGCGAGGCCGGCGGAAAGACCGCGCCGAGGCCGGGCGATCGTTTGACCGGGCGGGCCGGATACTGGCGAAGACCCGCCGCGGATGCGCGGAGTAGTTGCCGATAGTTGCCCGGCCTGCGGCACGAGATGCAATCAGCGTCGGCGAACACGCTTCGTCTTGGGGTGACCGAGGGGACTCGAACCCCCGACCTTCAGGGCCACAACCTCGGCCCGATCACCGATGACGGCTGTCATTGGGCGTCACGCGACCGCGGTGACCCGGGTGTCAAGGGGGCGAGCGCTCGTGGTCACCGTCGGCGACCCGACACGACCTGCGGTGGCGTAGGTGTGTCGTAGGTGGGCGAGTGCCTGGCCGCACGAGATGTGCGAACGGCTCCGAAGGCGGTCCGCCGATGAGGCCAAATCCCCTGGTCACCGCCCGTGGACAGGACGTCGCGGGTGAGCTGGTCCCGCGTTGGTCCCACGAGCGCTGATAAGGGGTGAGGTTGCGCACACCAGTGGCATAGCGACCTGCGCCGACTCGCCTGAGTGACCGTAGGTGACCGGGAGTGAGCCTAGGCACACGGAAGCTGCCATGTCCGGGCGCACGCGAGGGTCGCCGCGCTCCTCCACGGCCAGGACGCCACCGCGAGAGGGCGCCGGGGGTCCCGGATCCCGTCCGAGGATCCGCATAGGCCGTGCTCGAGGTTGACCGCCGTCAGGGGCGCTCGGGTGGATCGGCCGCCGGTGGGAGCTCCATCGTCTTCTGGAGGTCCTCGAGGGTCGTGGCCGGGACCGTGATGAGCCCGCGGGTGGGCCGGTCGAGGTCGAAGGTCACGAGCAGCAGGAGGCCCACGAACGCGGCCGCCAGCAGGCTGGTCAGCGCACCCCTGCCGAGGACGCCGAGGTGCACGCCGAGCAGGGCGAGGGCCAGGGAGGCGCCGGCGAGCTCAATGACGATGACGGGGGGTGGCACGCGGTTGTCGAGGCTGGCGACCCGGATCACGCGGTCGTCGAACGACTCGTTGAGCGATTCGACGTACAGCCGGGGCGCGCTCTCGACGGGCGCGCGGTCCAGTGCCTCTCCGGCCAGCCGCCAGAGTTGCTGCTCGACCTCGTCGCTCGCGGCGATCGCGGCGAGCTGCCGGCCGCTGGCGGGCACGGTCTCGGAGATGCGGATGCCGAGATCGGCGTAGTCCTGGAGCAGGGCGAGCGACTCCGTCCGCATCGGCTCGGCCAGGGTCTGGGCCCGCAGGTAGGTCGTGCCGAGGGCAGTTGCCTCGGCGACGGTGGCGGCTCGCCTGTTCTCGTAGCGACCGATGGCGAGGCTGAGGCCGAAGGCGAGCACGAGCGCCATGAACCCCAGCAGGGCGCCCTGCATGACACCGAACGAGTCCTGTGGCTCGTCCGACCGGGACCGGATCGAGCGCCCGATGAGGAGCCCGGTGACGGTCGCACCGATCAGCATGGTGAACACGAAGACGACGAGGACCTCGGTGCGGAGGTTGAAGAGCATCGTTCGATGGTCCCTCGATCGGCGAGCCGGCGACTCATCCCGCGGGGGTGACGTGGCCGAGGCCCGACCGGTCCCCGCGAGACGGTCGGTCCCGTCGCCCCCGCAACGGGCTCCCGGTCACCGAGCGACGCCGTGGGCGTCGCAGGGGAACGTCGCGTCACTGCCGACGGCCTGCAGCTCCTGGTCGAGGATGACCAGAGTCCGCTCCATCGCCGTCGGTTCGAGGCCGCCGATGCCCGCGTGGAACGGGTTGTCGAGGAACTGGAGGAGCAGCAGCATCGACACGATCACCGACGTGACGGTGCCCATGAGCACCGCCTGGACGATGGCGCGCTCCCCGCTGTCGGCGAAGAACAGCATGTAGACGAAGATCACGCCCGAGGTGAAGAACAGGACGATCCACAGGGGCGTCGGGATCACCCCGGCCGCGCCGTGGATCCGGTGGGTCCGGGCCGCCTCGCGGTCTGAGGTCTGGTCGAGCCACTTGCCGTACGCGGCCTCCTCACCGGCGGTGGCCGGTTCGATCGTGCGGAACGTGCGGAACAGCTCGACGGCCCACGGGTTGAGATCTTCGCCGATCGTGCCCGCCTGCATGCGGTCCCACTGCACGCCGGCGACCGAGCGGGCGTAGCAGACGAGGTCGACGGTCATGTCGTCACGCACGTCCTCGGGCAGGAGCCGTGCCGTCTCGACCTGCTGGGCCACGACCAACGCCTCGTCCTCGGCCCCGGAACGCGAGTCGTCGTAGCTCGTGAACGCCAGGAAGACCACGAAGCCGAGGAGCACGGCGAAGCCCGTGGCCAACACCCCGAACACCCCTGCGGCCCGGTCGCCGTCGTTGAAGTAGCCGCCGTCCGGAGCACCGCGCCGCACGAGCAGCATGGCCGCGATAGCGGCGCCCGTCGTGACCACGACGATCAGGACCGCGACGACGATGTTCATCCGACAACCCCGCTTCGCCAGGGCTGACGACTGGGCCCTGGGAGCCACCACGCTAGGTCGGCCCCCGATCTCATTGGCGCCGATCGTGCTCAACGAGGTGCGGTTGATCGTCAACTCGCATCTGCATTTCGACCACTGCGGCAACAGCTTTCGCTTTCTGTCTTCGACCCGGCCGACGGCGGCGTAGTGGCAGGTGACGCCGCCGCCGGGCGGCCGTCAGGCCTCCCGCATCTCACGACCGTGGGCCGTGAGGGCCCAGATCACGAGGGCGTCGATGGTGATCACCGTCAGTGCCCAGAGTGGGTAGACCGGGATGAAGAAGAAGTTCGACACCAGGCTGATGCTGGCGATGATCACGGCAACGGTCCGAGCGAGGATGTTCCCGCTGAACAGTCCGATGCCGCAGAGCAGCACGATGAGGCCCACGACGATGTGCACCCAGCCCCATTGCGAAACGTCGAGGAACGCGTTCTCACGGTTGGTCCAGCCCACCCAATCGTCGTTGACGGCCGCGACGACGCCGTAGAGAGCGTTCAGGCTGCCGGAGATGATCATCATGACGCCCGCGAACACGATCCACCCGGTCCAACCGGTGCGCTCGTCATATGACACGCGCGCTTCACTCGCTGTGGATTGCATTGTCCGTCCTCTCTGTGGTTCCCCGGACCCGGCGTCTGTCGGGGTCCGAAGGATCGGGTCCGACCCAACCGTAAGTGAGGTACATCGGTCGTGTCCCTAGCCCGAATCGGGTGAATTGCACCCCTGCTCGATCTGCTGAGCCGAAGCCGTCACCTGATGCCGAGACGCCGGGCCTCGACGACGGCGTCGTGCCGTGAGGCGACGGCCAGCTTCCGGTGGACCGCTTTGCTGTGGGTCTTGACCGTGTTCACGGACAGATAGAGCTCGCTGGCGATCTGGGCGAGCGTGAGGTGTGAGCCGAGGTAGCGCAGGACGGTGAGCTCGCGTTCGGTGAGGGGATCGACGAGCGTGGCGGCAGTCGTCTGGCTGAGCGGCTCGACCACGGTGTCGACCAGCTCGAGCACCGATTCCGCGAAGGGATCGACCGGCTGCGACCGGAGCAGGAGCCCGACACGTGACGCCAGGGGATAGAGCTCCTCGGCCACGGCGAAGGTGAAGCGCTCGGGGCGGGCAGCGTCGAGCGCCGCGGAGAGCGCGGCTTCGGCGTCGGGCGACCTCAGGTCGTGCGCACTGCGGGCTCGCAGCAGGAGGGAGTCGACCTCGGCGCGCCGCGTGGCCGGTTGGTGCTGGTCGAGACTAGCCGCCGCCCGATCGGGCTCGCCGCGCGCTAGCTGGAGGCGGGCCTCGAGCCGGGACCGGCGTGGGCCGCGCTCCAGTCCGGCGATGATGTCGCCGGCCCGACCCAGGTCGCCGCCCGCCAACGCGATGCGGGTGTCGACCGCGTCGAGCAACCCCAGCAGGACGCTCTCGCTGTCCGGGGGCAGGTACGTCCGCGCGTTGGCCGTCACCTCGGAGGCATCGGACAGTCGCCCGAGCGACATCCACACACGGGCCAGGGCCACCGCCGACACGAAGGCTTGCCCAGGGCGGCGCCGCTCCGCGACCGTCAGCGACCGCTCGAGATCGGACTCGGCGGCGCGAAGGTCGCCGCGCTCGAAGAACAACCGTCCGCGGGTGCGGAGGCACTCGATCACGGCGGGATGCTCGATCACCTCGAGCTCGTGGGCCGTCGCCAGCGCGACGTCGGACAGGTGCTCGGCGTCGCCTAGGCGTCCAGCGATGCACTCGGTCCAGGAGAGCGCGCCACAGATCATGACCTCGTCCCAGAGCACACCGAGAGGGCGGAGCGTCCGCGAGTGCGCCGCGCTCGCTCGGGCGCCGTCGAGGTCGTCCAGCCAGGTCCGGGACACGATGTGGATTAACGGCGCCGCGATCACGACGTCGTCATCGGACCCTTCGGGTGCCAGTGGGCCGAGCAGATCGAGCGCCAGCTGCGCCACCCCGCGGTGTTCGGCGACCCAGGCATGCGAGACGGCCAACCGGTCTCGCATGCCCGGATCGAGCTCGTCCATCCGGCGAATTGCCCGTTCGTTCCATCGGCGAGCGAGTTGGATCTCACCCGCCATGCCGAGGGCCGATGCGATCGCCACCATGCGGTTCGCGTCGAGCGTGCCGTCGAGCGAGTCAACGGCGCTGAGGAGCTCGAGGAGCGGTGAGGTGCCGTCCCGGTAGTTGCGGAGGAAGACTTGGCTCAACCCTGCGTTGAGCAGCTCGAACGCCCGGTCGTCGTCGCCGGCGGCCACCACATGCTGCAGCGCGGCGCCGACATCGTCCTTGCTCAGGTACCACTCCGCCGCAAGACGGTGTGCGTGGCGCTCGGCCTCAGGGTCGGTTGCCCGCAACTGGTAGCGCAACATGTCGCGGAACAGCTGGTGATAGCGGTAGCTGTCCAGCCCGGCGGGCACGACGAAGAGCGCCGCGCGATGGAGCTGCCGGAGCATCGCCGCGGCCCCGCCTCGTTCGGTCACCGCTCCGCAGACCCAAGGATCCAGCACGTCGAGCACGGACGTGCGGAGGAGGAAGTGTTGGACCGCGTCCGGCTGGGTGGCGAGCACCTCGCCCACGAGGTAGTCGCTCACGACGCGAACGGAGCCCGAGAACTCGGCGATGAACTGGTCGGGGTCCTCCTCGTCGCGCATGGCGATCGCAGCCATCTGCACCCCGGCGACCCAGCCATCGGTTCGGGCCGCGAGCGAGGTCGCCGCCTCAGCCGACACGGTCGCTCCCAGCACCCGCAGCAACGCTCCCACCTCGTCGGCGGTGAGCTGCAGCTCTGCGTCGCGCACTTCGAGACACGAGTCGGCGGCGCGCAGGCGATGGAGGGCGAGCGGCGGCTCTCCCCGGCTCCCGGCAACGATCCGCGATCCTTCCGGCAGCCCGTCGACCATGCGTGCCAGGAGCGGTCCTGCCTCGTTGGCGACGTGCAAGTCGTCGAACACGAGGACAGCAGGGCGCCGGTCGAGGGCGGCCAGCACCGCGTCGACGACGATCGGGGGATCGGGATGCGGGTCGTCGAGCGCGTCGGCGACCGGCATCCAGTGTGGTTCGTCGGCCACTCGCAGGACACCGCCGAGCTTGGTGAGGAACCCGAACGGACCGGAGTCGGCCGGTTCGCACTGGATCCACAGCGCGTCGGGGCAGCGCTCGTGGACCCAGGTCGCCAGCAGGACTGTCTTGCCGGCACCCGGCGGCGCCACGACCAGGGTTAGCGGTCGATTGGCCCCCGCGTCGACGAGATCGAGCAACGCCGGCCGAGGTACGTGGAAATGCGGAATGGGGGGTACGGACACGAGTTCACCGGCGATCGACGTGCCGCCACCGCGCGCCAAACCGGTTCGCACGTTCACTCTACGGCGCCTCGTCGTGCCTTGCCCGGCGATCCCGGTCCCCTCGGACCACTCATCCGGGTCAGGGTTCGTGGGCCGGGCGTGGCTGGAAGCGGTCGTGGCACTCGAGGTGCACGAGGTCGAGCCCGAGGGAGTGGATGCGGTTGAGGACCGAGAAGAGCGCGGCCTGGTCAGGCAACTCCGCCGAGAGCACCGTCCTCCCGTCTTCGACACGCGCGTCCATCTCGGAGAAGGCGGCGCGTGTCGCCGGCCCGATCTCACCGAGGAACGTGACGCGGTAGGTGCGCGGCGTGGATGTCATGGGGCGTCCTCTGCCTGTGTTGTCGCGGTCCGAGTGCCCTCGCGCCGTACCGGCTGGCACGCAGCCGGCTGCTGCCTCGGTGATGAAGCCACCCTCCCCTGCTCGTCGCTACTGCCTCGCCATGGCCACGCGGAACCGCTCCTCGGGGGTGATCAGGTGGTCGTGGTCGTCGACGCCCGCATCGAGCTGCACCCAGTTGACTGTGCCGGTGAACCGGCTCTCGCCCGGGCCGTAGTCGTCGCTGACGGGTGAGGCGGAGTCCTGCCCGACATCGCACGTCTCGTCGCCGGAGAAGATCATTGGGATGGACGCTTCGAGTCGCCCATCAGCGACCTGGTCGCCGTCGACGTACAACGAGAGGTCGCCGCCCTTGGCCAGCCCACCGCCGTCGTAGGCGAACTCCACGCGCACCTGATGGGTGCCGGCAGGCACCGGGTCGGCGCCGGCGACCTTCACCCGGTTCAGCCCGAGCAGGTTGTAGCAATAGGTGGGGCGTCCCCCGTTGAGGTACAGCGACCATCCGGCGAACGCACCCCCCTGCGAGACGATCACGCCGGTCGCCCCGTCGTCGGGCACGACGATCTCCGCCGTGACGCTGTGCGACTTGGTCTTCATGTTCAGCACCGTGTTCTCGGTGAGCCGGCCCATACCTCCGAACAGCAGCTGCGTGTTGCCCTTCACGAGCGTCGGCCGGCCCGCGATCTCGGCGTTGAAACGCTCGACCGTGCGGTCGTCGAGCGGGAGCACGTTGTACTTGGCCGCTTCGATGAGGAACAGGCGCTGCAGGTCACGCAACTTGTCCGGCATCTCGGCCGCCAGGTCGCGCGCCTGGGTCCAGTCCTTGTTCGTGTCGTACAGCTCCCACACATCGTGATCGAAGCTGGCCAGGGGCGCCGACATGACCCAGGGGGTGCGGTGCTTGGTGACCGCGGTCCAGCCTTTGTGGTAGATGCCGCGGTTGCACATCATCTCGAAGTACTGGGTCTCACGCCGTTCGGGCGCACCGGCGTCGTCGAACGAGTACGCCATGCTCACTCCGTGCAACGGCATCTGCTGGAGGCCGTTGACGAAGTCGGGCTGCGGGAGCCCTGCCACGTCGAGCACCGTGGTGGCGATGTCGATCACGTGGTGGAACTGGGTGCGGATCTCGCCTTGGGCCTCGACGCCATTCGGCCAGTGGATGATTGCGCCATTGCGGGTGCCGCCCCAGTGCGACGCCACCTGCTTGGTCCACTGGTAGGGGGTGCACATCGCGTGGGCCCAGCCCACCGCATAGTGGTTGTAGGCGGCGGGGGTACCGATGTTGTCGACGTTGGCGATGAGGTAGTCGGGCGTCTCGAACTCGGCTGCCCCGTTGAACAGGAACATCTCGTTGACGCTGCCGTTGATTGTGCCTTCGGCACTCGCGCCGTTGTCGCCGATGATGTAGTAGACGAGCGTGTCGTCGAGGACCTCGAGGTCGTCGAGGGAGTCGAGCAGCCGGCCGACGTGGAAGTCCGTGTGCTCGAGGAACCCGGCATAGACCTCCATCTGGCGCTCGAGGACCGGCCTGAGCTCCTCGGGCATGTCGTCGTACGCCGGGATCTCGTCGGGACGGGGCGTCAGCTCGGCATCGGCAGGGATGACCCCTAGCTCCTTCTGCCGGGCGAAGATCTCCCCGCGTAGCGCGTCCCACCCCTGGCTGAAGCGGCCCCGGTAGCGGTCCGCCCAGTCCTTGGGAACGTGGTGGGGGGCGTGGGTGGCTCCCGGTGCGTAGTACATGAAGAAGGGGCGGTCCGCCATCAACGAGCGCTGCTGGCGCACCCAGGCGATGGCCTTGTCGGTCATGTCCTCGGTGAAGTGGTAGCCCTCGTCGGGCGTCTTGGCGGGCTCCACGGGGGTCGTCCCCTCGTAGATCGCCGGGTAGTACTGATTGGTCTCACCGCCGAGGAAGCCGTAGAAGTACTCGAACCCGCTGCCGGTGGGCCACTGCGAGAACGGCCCCATCGGGCTCGTCAGCCAGGCCGGCACCTCGTGGCACTTGCCGAACTGGGCCGTGCAGTAGCCGTTGAGCTTCAGGGTCTCGGCCAGCGGAGAAGCGTTGTTGGGACGAACCGCGTCGTAGCCCGGGGCCGATGTCGCCATCTCGGTGATCACGCCCATGCCGACCGAGTGGTGGTTGCGGCCGGTCAGCAGCGCCTGGCGCGTCGGGGCACACAGGGCGGTCGCGTGGAACCGGTTGAACTTCAGTCCCCGCGCCGCCAGGCGCTCGGCGTTGGGCGTGGCGCACGGCCCCCCGAACGCGCTCGACGCCCCGAACCCGATGTCGTCGAGTAGGACGATCAACACGTTCGGTGCTCCTGCAGGCGGCCGGAGGGGCGTGATCGGCGGGAAGGACGTGTCGGGATCCTTCGCGTCGTACGTCGTCAGCCCGACATGGGCACGCTCCGGGATAGGCAGGACTG
Organism: Actinomycetota bacterium; assembly: GCA_046734715.1. GTDB lineage: Bacteria > Actinomycetota > Acidimicrobiia > Acidimicrobiales > VFJN01 > ZC4RG19. The sequence goes on from JBKPRV010000389.1 coordinate 9,375, forward strand.
TCCTGGGCAGATCGGATGACGTCATGCGTCGAGTGTCCTCCCGGGATCGGGCAGTGTGGTCACCCCCGAGGGGGTGATTTCCCACTACGGCCATCCAGGCTCACCCCCTCAGGGGTGATGACGCCGAGGGCAGCGCGGGACACGATGGACCGGCGGCTGCGGAGGCGAGATCCCGAGCATCGACGCACGCACCGATCGACCCACGAAAGGCGATCTCCGATGAGCGACACCTCTCTCGACGAACTCGGACCCGTCGACTACATCGTCGTCGAGTTCCCGGCCGGCACGTCCAACTTCACCGGCGAGATGGCCGCCGAGCTCGCCCGCCTGGTCGACAACGACCTCATCAAGGTGCTCGACCTCCTCGTCCTCCACAAGGATGCCGACGGCTCGATCGAGGCATTCGAGATGGACGACCTCGACGAGGTCGACGAGCTGACCGCGATCGAGGCCGAGCTCGCCGAGCTCCTCGCCGAGGAGGACGTCGAGCACCTCGCCGCGGCGATGGAGCCCGGCACCACCGCTGGGGTCCTCATCTGGGAGAACACGTGGGCCGCACCGTTCGCGTCCGCGGCCCGCCGCTCCGGCGGCCAGCTCATCGCCAACGGCCGCATCCCGATCCAGGCCATCCTCGCCTCGCTCGAGGCCGACGAGGAAGAAGGAGACTGACATGCCACTCCGCCCTGTCCGCGCCGCCCGCCGAGGTGTCATCGGACGCCCGGTCGCCCGGACCGCGGCCGTCGTCGGCACCGCCGCCGTCGTCAGCCGTGGCGTCAACCGCCGTCAGGATCGGCGACAGGACCGGCGCGACCGCCGCTGAGAAGCGAGTCCGAAGATCAGGGCACGACGGCGTTGGGTATCACATCGTGTGGTTCGATGAGCCTGGCAATGAGGCCCAAAGGTCAATACTGCTTGCGTGATCAGGCGGTGGCCCGGCCGTTCACAGGTGCAACGAAGTGCCCGACCAGCCGGTCGATCCCCGCTGCAGCGGACCCCAGCAGTGCGACGGTCAGGAAGGTCGATTCGCGCAACGAGAGCGACGGCGAGAGTGAGCGAGCGTCGTAGCTGCTCTTGACTCAACGTCACTTCGCGGCGTCGTTATCGGTCGATGTCGTTTCGGCGAGGAAATGGCGCATCACCCTGGACAGGTGATGCGCTGCCGTCAGGCGAGCGGTGTAGTCAGCCAGGTCGACGACACGTCGCGAGCGGATACACGACGAACGAAGGGCGTGCATCGTGCAACAGACCGGTGACGACAGCCCAGGCGCGGGGACACAGCAGAGGGCCCGGCTCGGGGCCGGAGCCATCGCCTCGCTCACCGGCGTCGGGGCGCTTGGCATCTTCATGATCCAGAACACCGACGATGTGACGGTCCAGTTCCTGGTGTGGGAGTTCACCTGGCCCGTCTGGCTGCTGGTCCTCGTCGCCGCGCTCATCGGTGCGCTGATCTGGTTCGGGATGGGCGTGCTGCGCCGCCACCGCCGGCGCGTCGAGCGCCGCGCGGACAGGCGGGATTGAGCGGCACAGCATCCAAAGACCGACCCGACCGATAGCCGCGTAGTCACGGCTTTCGACCTAGCGGCCCGGTATGTCGGCTGGGAACCCGGAGCGACCCAGGAGCAACGGGCCACCCGGCCGTTCCGCCCGCCTCCGGGATGGCGGGCCACCGGCACCCGTTGTTGCCCGATGTTGCCCGCCCGGAGCGCCTTGGGCACCACGAACATCGTCTGACATGGCTTGGCTTGGGGTGACCGAGGGGACTCGAACCCCCGACCTTCAGGGCCACAACCTGAGCCCGGCCACCGGTGACGGACGTCGCTGGACGGCTGGCAACCGCGGTGACCGGGACGTCGGGCGGCCGGGCGCCCGTGTTCGCCGACGGCTGGTCGACATGACCTCCGGTGACGTAGGTGTGTCGTAGGTGGGCCAACGCCTGGCGGTACGAGTTGCGCCAACGGCTCCGGAGGCTTATGAACCGTCGCGAGCTTCGCCCTGGTCAGTGGGGTCGCGCCCGATCGC